>CAZXTH010000085.1:800-10973 GCA_964643585.1 uncultured Pseudoalteromonadaceae bacterium | reverse complement strand
TCTGGCTGAACGTGAACAGCAAAAAGAGCAGGCCCGGGCATATCAGGCCCGTAAAGCCGCAGAAGCCGCAGATAAAGAAGCGTCTCCGGATAATCGTCAGGCTGCAGTAGCAGCTGCTATAGCAAGAGCGAAAGCAAAGCAACAACAGCCTGCAGAGCAGCCAATATCTGACGAACAACAACTTAATGAAACAACAGCTCAGCATGATCCCCGTAAAGCAGCTATAGCTGCTGCAGTGGCCAGAGCCAAAGCAAAACAAACAACAGATACCCAGGCAGAGCCGCCAGCTGAAACAGCAGAAAACGCTACTACAGATCCAAGAAAAGCGGCCGTTGCAGCCGCTTTAGCCAGAGCAAAAGCCAGACAGGCCCAACAGACAGTACCAGAGACAACAGAACCTCCGGCAGAACCTGTTATAGCTAAAACGCATTCTGAGACCGATCCTCGTAAAGCCGCTATAGCAGCAACGATTGCCAGAGCAAAGGCAAAACAGGCTCAGCAGCAAGACACAACGGCAGCAGAAACAGCTCCACAGCCAACAGAAACCGCACCAACCGATGCCTCTGTTGAAACGGATCCACGTAAAGCTGCAATTGCCGCAGCGATTGCCAGAGCGAAGGCAAAACAGGCTCAGCAGCAAGACACAACGGCAGCAGAAACAGCTCCGCAGCCGACAGAAACCACACCAACCGATGCCTCTGTTGAAACGGATCCACGTAAAGCTGCAATTGCTGCAGCGATTGCCAGAGCTAAAGCAAAACAGGCTCAGCAACAGGAAGCTACAGTTGCAGAAACCAATGCCGAGCCCGTAACAGAAACCACTGCAGCGGAGCAGGAATCTGATCCGCGCAAAGCTGCGATAGCGGCAGCCATTACACGGGCTAAAGCCAGAAAACAGACTAACAGTGAGTCATCATGAGTTTTAAAATTGCCAGCTCTCCGCATAACCATAACCAGAAAAGCACCTCTCAACTAATGCTGCTGGTTGCTCTGGCATGTATACCAGGGATTGTGGTTCAGGCAGTATTTTTCGGCTATGGCGTACTGTTGCAACTGATACTGGCAATTACCACAGCCTGGTTTAGTGAAGCATTGATTCTGATCCTGCGTGAAAAGCGCATCATGCCCCGCCTGAAAGATAACAGTGCCCTACTCACAGCAGTATTACTTGCAATTTCAATCCCGCCTTATGCCCCCTGGTGGATAGTTGTTCTGGGCACGGCTTTTGCCATTATTATCGTGAAGCAGTTGTATGGCGGGCTGGGGCAAAATCCGTTTAACCCGGCAATGGCCGCATATATTATGCTGTTGATTTCTTTTCCGGTTCAAATGACCCAATGGTTACCGGCAGTACAACTGCAAACTACCCCGCTACAATTTACCGATGCGTTCTGTACCGTATTTACCGGCTATAGTTGCAGTGGCTACAGCCTTACCCAGCTACAAAGTAATATCGACGGTATGACGATGGCTACACCGCTCGATACCTTACGCATGGATCTAAAATCAGGTCTGACGCTAACAGAAAGCCTGCAAAACCCTATTTTTAACAGCATCTCAGGGCATGGCTGGTTATGGGTAAACCTGGCCTATTTACTGGGCGGTCTGTTTCTATTACAGCAAAAAATAATCAGCTGGCGCATACCTGTTGCTATTACCGGCTCACTTTTTATATTAAGCCTGTTAACCTGGCTTGCCTCACCAGACACTAATGCTCCACCATTCTTTCACCTGTTTGCAGGTGCCACCATGTTGGGAGCATTTTTTATCGCAACCGACCCGGTTTCAGCTTCAACCACAGACAGGGGCCGTATATATTACGGTATCCTGATTGGCATTCTGGTGTTTTCCATCCGCAAATATGGCGGCTATCCTGATGCCTTTGCCTTTGCTGTAGTATTAGCAAATATTACTGTTCCGCTGATTGATTATTACACTAGGCCACTGGCTTATGGTCATTCCTCCCGGAGACGCAAACCATGATCAAAACAATGGGTAAAAATGCCTTCCTGCTTGGTTTTATCACTGTGTTATGTGTGCTGATTCTGGGACTGATCAATATTCTTACCACCCCACGTATCCAACAGCAAAACACGTTAAGCAAACTGGCTGTGCTATATGAAGTATTACCCCCGGAGGCCAGTAACAGTACAGGAAACTTACTGGAAGACTGCGTACTGGTGACCGATCTTCATTATCTTGGCCGGACAACTCCTCAAGCGGTTTACCGCTGGCGTGTCAATGGAGATGTTGCAGCCTATATCCTTGAAACCACAGCCCCGGATGGATACAGTGGTAACATTGATATGATTGTGGCCGCAACGCCTGACGGGACAGTACTTGGCAGCCGGGTTACACAGCACAAAGAAACACCCGGACTGGGGGATAAAATAGAAAGCAGACGCTCAGACTGGATTCTCAGTTTTAACCAGCTACAGGTTTCTGCAGATAACCTGTCAAAGTGGGCAGTTAAAAAAGACGGCGGTCAGTTTGACCAGTTTACCGGAGCCACTATTACCCCGAGAGCGGTGGTTAATGCAGTACGCAACGCAGCTTTGTTTTTACAACAACACCCCGAGCTGGCTAATGCAGCAGCAAACTGTGAGGGATAATAATGAGCCAGTATAAAGAAATTGCTTATCAGGGATTGTGGAAAAATAACCCTGGTCTGGTACAGCTTTTAGGTTTATGCCCTTTACTAGCGGTCAGCTCTACCCTGACTAATGCTTTAGGGCTGGGTATTGCGACAATACTGGTGCTGCTAAGCTCAAATATTGCTATTTCTCTGGTGCGCAAAAATGTGCCGGACGAAATCCGTATACCGGTATTTGTACTGATTATTATTGGTTTTGTTACCGTACTGGAATTACTGATCCATGCCTTCGCCTTCGGTTTATATCAATCTCTAGGGATCTTTATTCCCCTGATTGGCACCAACTGCATCATTATCGGCCGGGCCGAAGCTTTTGCATCTAAGAACACTGTTCTGCCCTCCGCTTTCGACGCCATTATGATGGGCACCGGCTTCACACTGGTACTGACATTACTGGGTGGTATACGTGAGGTTGTAGGTCAGGGAACATTGTTTGATGGCGCAGAACAAATGTTTGGCCCATGGGCAAAAGGCCTGAGAGTTGAAGTCTTCCACAGTGAAAACCACTTTCTGCTGGCAATGTTGCCTCCGGGAGCTTTCCTGTGTATGGGCTTACTGATAGCATTGCGCACCGTGATAAACACAAAGTTACAACAACGACAGAAGACACCACAAAAATCGATTACCCGCAGCAGGGTAACGGGTAGCATTCAATAACGCATGAATAAAAACAAGAGAATTGAAATACTAAGCCGTTTACGGACGGCTAACCCAAAACCAACCACTGAACTGGAATACAGTTCCCCATTTGAACTACTGATAGCAGTCCTGTTATCAGCTCAGGCTACTGATGTCGGCGTGAATAAAGCCACCCGTAATCTGTTCCCGATAGCCCGTACACCGCAAGCCATGCTTGAACTGGGTGTTGAAGGCCTGAAACAGTATATTAAAACTATCGGTTTGTTTAATACCAAAGCTGAAAATGCCATAAAAACCTGCCAGATTCTGGTTGAAAAGCACAACAGCCAGGTTCCTGAAAACCGCGAAGCGCTTGAGGCATTGCCAGGTGTAGGCAGAAAAACAGCCAATGTGGTGCTGAATACCGCATTCGGCTGGCCAACCATTGCTGTAGATACCCATATTTTCAGGGTATCAAACCGTACCGGCTTCGCTCCCGGTAAAAATGTGGATGAAGTGGAACAAAAGCTGCTGAAAGTCGTGCCTGCAGAATTCAAACTGGATGTGCATCACTGGCTTATTCTGCATGGACGCTATACTTGTGTAGCACGGAAACCCCGCTGTGGCAGCTGCATTATTGAAGATCTGTGTGAATTTAAAGAGAAAACCGAATAAGGAGCTGTTATGCGTATTCTGCATACTATGTTACGGGTAGGTAATTTAGAACGTTCAATTGCCTTTTATACCGAAATTCTGGGCATGAAACTGCTGCGCCAGTCAGAAAACCAGGAGTACAAATATACTCTGGCTTTCATTGGTTACGGCGAGGAAAGCGACAATACCGTAATTGAACTGACCTATAACTGGGGTGTAGACAGCTACGATCTGGGCAATGCCTATGGGCACATTGCGCTTGAAGTTGATGATGTGTACAAAGCCTGTGATTTAATTCGTGCCAAAGGCGGAGTAATCAGCCGTGAACCAGGCCCGGTAAAAGGTGGTACAACTGAAATAGCCTTTGTCCGTGATCCTGATAATTATGCAATTGAACTGATTCAGAAAAAATCCAGCTACGATACTCTCTGATATCTCATGCACCCGGATCATCTGGTCCGGGTTAGCCTATCTCTTACCACCAACATAAAAAGCCGAACCTGTAAACTTCAGATACAGTCTCTTATCCGGAAGATTCTTTTCTTTAAAGCCATTCACCTGTAATTCAGAAGTTTAGTCTACACTAATTTATGACTGCTACTTTTCACTTCCCATCAACAAGGAGCTTTTACTATGGCTAAAGCAAATGAGCAGGATCTGCACAAGGAACTGAAACAAATCGCCGATACACTGGAAGAGTTTTTGCAGAGCTCTGGCGAAAAATCCAAAGCAGAAGTCGATAAGCTGAAAACAAAGGCTGAATCAGTAATCAAAGACGCACGCAGTAAACTTGCCGCAGCAGGTGATAAATTGGGTGACAAGCTGACAGACGCCGGTGAAACGGTTTCAGCCAAAGCCCGCGAAGCTTCTGAATGCACAAACAAATACGTACATGACCATCCATGGAGCAGTGTTGGCATTGGTGCTGCTGTCGGGCTGGTACTGGGCATATTGCTGACTAAGCGCTGAGCATATGTCTGAATCACCACCGCAGGCAGGCCCTGCCAGTAAGTTACTTTCTCTCAGTAAAGGGCTGCTCAGCCGGTTAATTGGTATGGCAGAAAGCCGTATACGGCTGGTAGCTCTTGAGCTGGAAGAAGAAAAACAGCTGGTATTCCGGCTATTACTGCTGGCAGGCGGCTCCCTGCTTTGTCTGGCTTTCGCACTAATGAGTCTGCTGATTCTGATCTGCTGGGCTATCGATCCAATGTACCGCTTTACCGCCCTGATGATTATGAGTCTGACATTATTCGGGTTGGCCGCAACCGGGATTGTAATGACTCTGCGACAGAGCAGGAAAAGCAATATTCTGGCAGAAACACGCCGCCAGTTTAAACATGATCTGAAAGCATTGCAGGAGGCTGCCGATGACCAGCAGAATTAAAGTTTTACGCTATCGTAAAGCACAGCTGGTACGTCAGATTGAAGCCGAGCGAACCGCTCTGAAAGCAACGGCAGCCGAGTGGCGCCGCAGTACTGAATCGATTGATCAGGGCTGGCAATTTCTACAGCGCTATAAAGCAATATTGCTCAGTACTGTAGGTGTTCTGGCACTTAAAAACCTGCGCCACCCAAGCCGCCTTATAAAATGGAGCCGGCGGGCGGTTTCTTTATTCAGCAGTTATTTGCTGCTGCGCAAAGCAGCAGCAAGGCTACGGGATTAAAGCGTATGATTTTTACAGCCACCAGATATGTTAGTCTTCCAGGGTAATAATCACTTTTTCATTCAAAGACATAGCCAGATTATTATCATAATATGCCGCTTCGTTGATGAAGGTCGGATAAACCGTTACCTCACCGTCATAACATACTTCGGTGCCATCAAATAATGTGAAGATAGGATCGCCAGGATTGATTGGCAGGTAATCATTATCCTGCACATTCTTATGTACCATGCCTAATCGCTCACCTTTTTCGTTGACCGGCAATTTAATGCTGTGAAGATAACGGTAAGCTTCAGTTTTTGCAGGTAACTCTGGCAAGCTATCAGTATTATACAACTCAACAAAATCAAGAATATGCCGGGTCATAACATCCATCAGATCCAGTACATCCTGCCTTAACACAGACTGAGACTGAGGCCCTACTTCTACCAGCACACCATAACGGCCAATAGTTGACAGCAAGGCATGCTCTTCTGCCGGTAAATGATCTTCATCACGGGAAATAATCGCTTCAGGCATTTTCATTTTTACATAAGCAGCCATCTTATTATAGAAACTGCCTGGCTGTGTCAGAATCAGGCAGGCTCCCATATTACTGGTGGTATTATGTAAATCGATAACTAAATCTGTTTTGGCATTTCCTTTAGGACCCAACTGCTCATTAATCACTTTGGCCCTGCTCTGCTCATAATTACTCAGGTTCGGATTTGCCAGATCGACCGTTTTAAACTGCCGGTTAAGGTCACTATGGATATAACGCTTGTTTTCTTTGTGTGCGGGAGGATTAGCCCAGAGAGTAGCCACATCAAAACTACTGCGTTGCATCAATTCTGGGTGCTGCTGATACCGGCGGATTAAATAAATACCTGAAAATTCATTGCCATGGGTGCCGCCAACTATCACCACCTTGTTGATTTTATCCATCTGTAACTCCACAAATAGCTGTTCCGGATTTGCTTATATAGCATAGCATGCAGCCATTATGGCGTAAGCCATAGGCAAAGTGAATAATTTAAAGATTAAAATGCAGAATATGAGAATATAAATTCAGGCAAGACGGGCAAGACTGGTTTGAGGTTCAGAAATAGAAACCAGAGTATTATGTAAAATCTGACTGGCCTGGCAGCTACATTTACCACATTGCGTTGCAACACCAAGACAGGCTTTCAACTCACGCATGGTAGAAATACCTTCTTCCACCACTTTCTGTTTTATGGCTTTGTCGGTAACCGCTTTGCATAAACAGACGTACATCAGCATACCCCAAATTACAACGATGCAGGCATTCTAATCTTATTAAGAACTATTATCAATATTATTTTGTAAAGGAAGCCTGCTAAGAAAGCAGGCTTCCCTGTCGTTACTTTCTGTTCTAGCGAAACAGCACTTTTTCCTGCTGAAACCAGCGTACGCAGAAAGTAATAAATGCACCGGCCAACACCAGTGTAGAAGCAAAGATCAGCAATAATAACCCGCTATCTGCCGTACCTTTAATCAACTCTTTAATCGCCAGTGCAACATTCATTACCGGAATAATGGCTGTTTTGCCGTTAAGCTCCACTCCCGGCATCATTGCAGCAACCAGAGGAATAAAAATAATTACTGACAAAGGGCTGATGTAGTTCTGGGCCTCTTTAAACGTTCGGGCGTAAATTGAGATGGCCAGCAGCAACGATGCAAAAATTGCTGATGTAGGTAACAGCAACAGGAAAATTAGCACTAACTCTGTTACGGCTATCGCAGACATTGAATCCTGCACAACACTCATCCCAAAGAAAGAGCCGATGACCAGTCCCCATAAACCAAAACTGGCAACCGTAATAAGCGCACCAAGTAACCCCGTGGTCAATACGGTAAGAAATTTCCCCAATACAATACTGGTACGGCTTACAGGGCATATCAGTAATGTTTCCAGCGTACCGCGCTCTTTCTCCCCTGCTCCCATATCAATAGCCGGATAAGATGCACCAAGCAAACAAAGTGGGATCAGAATATAAGCAATGATAGCGCCGAATTTTTCACCGATATTTTCCCGCTTCGCTGCGGTATCTACTTTAAGAACGGCTACAGGTTTAATAATTGCGGCCAATTTTGTCGCATCAACGCCAAGCTGTTGCAATGTGTCCTGTTGCAGCTTTTCAGTATAATTGTTCAATAACTCTGAAAAATGACGGTACATAAAATCAAATTGTGATGACTGATTATAAATAACCTGCCACTCAGCCCGCTCAATATGCTGGCGCTTAGCAGCAAAATCATCAGGAATTACAACAGCAACGTCAAACTCTTCATTGCGGATGCCGTCTGCCAGCTCTTCACCGGACTTTCTATCCGTCTGTACCTGCTTAAAGTTCTTATGGTAAAACAGCGCGTCAGCAAACTCCGGAGCCTGTTCAGCATTAATGATGACGTAACGATGTTCTTTCTGCTCTGCTTTTAATGCAGTACTTGAAAATACCAGCCCCATAACACCGAAAATAACCGGAAATATCAGTACCGGCAGCAAAATGACAAAAACCAGCGTTTTTTTATCACGCATCAGCTCAGTTAATTCTTTCAGATAAACCTGCCACATCAGACATTCCCCCCTTGCTGCAATGAATTACCGGACAACACCTGCAAAAATGCCTGGCGTAAATCGCCTGCACTATCCAGTTGCCTGAATGTCGCCATTTCACCGGAAAAAGCGCTGATGCCCTGGTCAATCACTACCACCCGGTCACATAAAGCTGCAACCTCATCCAGGTGATGGGTAGAAAAAATCACAGGTGTTCCCTGTTGTTTCAGTGACAGAATAAAGTCCAGTACTGTCTGAGTAGTCATAATATCCAACCCGGTAGTTGGCTCATCCAGTATCACGACTTTGGGTGAATGTACAACAGCCCGGGCAATGGCCGTTTTCTGCTTCATCCCGGTAGACATATTGTCTGCTCTGCGATTGGCAAAACTGTGCATATCCAGCATCGTAAACAGCTCATCAATCCGCTGTTTTAAATCCTGTTCTTTCATTCCATGCAGACGACCAAAATAAGCGATATTTTCATAGGCTGTTAATTTGCCATATAACCCGGTACTACTGGACAAAAAGCCAATTTGTTTACGGGCCTGTACCGGATGTTTTAATACATCAACGCCATTAATAAATACTGAGCCACTATCAGGCCGTAGTGCAGTAGACAGCATTCTCAGCGTTGTCGTTTTCCCTGCACCATTTGGTCCGAGCAACCCCAAAACCTCACCAGTACCACAAATAAAACTGACATCCCGCACAGAGTGAAACGCATCGGTGCTATAGCGAACATCTTGTTTTTCTGTATCAGAAAGTTTGCTGCGCTTGTTAATAGCAAACGCTTTGGCTAAGCCTTTAATTTCGATCATTAAGCTATCCTGTTTTATGCCTTAACGGGCGAAAATAATCTTTATTGTTATAGAAACCGGCCTGCAGATTCCCATGATACCAGCCTGGCACGCCGAGTAATGGCAGCGGAGTAAGCTGCTGAGCATTAAGCAGATTATCAGGCTCGTTTAACTGGTGGGTAATCTTTCTGTCCAGAAAAGTGTAAGCATCTGTTAAAGACCACTGACAAAACCCCACAGGCACATTTATAAACCAGCATTTGGCCGTCAACCCAAGAAAAGGACGGGTTGCCATTTCATAAATAGCATGCCCGAAGATGACCGGCATAATCTCCCTTCCCCACCTCGCACGCTGCTCCAGAAATGCCTCCAGCCACTGGTGTTGCTGCAACAAAGGGATAATCCCCGCAGCGGCCGGTTCACAAGCGACAATCACACCGCACTCGTCCAGTAATGTCAGCCTGTTACGCAAGCGGCTACGCTGTTTCTGGCCATGTTCCAGAATTTCACGGTAATGCAGCTGATTCAATAATTGCTTGGTTTGCGGAAACTGGCACCAAATCAATGTACCAAATAAATCATGCCAGTTTTGTAAACGGGTAGGAATATGGCAGGTATCATGAATATAAGCTTCGTAATAACGGCCATCATTTGTCAGCACCGCAGCATCTTCAAATTGATAGCGGCTTTCTGACGGTAGCCACTGGTTCAGCAGTTCTGGTTCCGGCCAATCCAGGCACTGCAGCAATGGAAATAAATGGCATAAATCGCTGAACACAGGATTATCCCTGAGTAATGCAGCCGACCATTCAGGTGGTGCACTGAAGCGGATTTTGGAATTTGAATTTTGCATAACACCTTTATTCTGTTTTCGGGAGCAAAAACCACTTGCAATTTTGCTACGGCATGGCAAATTCATGGGGTACGTCTATACGTACATACTGCCAAAACTTTTCCGGAATTAATTAATAGAGGTTCTCATGTGTTCAATATTTGGGGTGCTTGATATCAGAACTGATGTCAAAGCATTGCGCCAGCAGGCGCTGCAGTTATCTAAGTTATTACGCCACCGTGGTCCGGACTGGTCCGGGATCTGGAATAATGACAATGCCATTCTGGTTCACGAACGTCTGGCAATCGTAGATACTGAAAATGGTGCCCAGCCCCTGATTAATGAGAACCGAAATCACATTCTGGCAGTGAATGGTGAGATCTACAATCACAAAC
>CAZXTH010000085.1:0-790 GCA_964643585.1 uncultured Pseudoalteromonadaceae bacterium | reverse complement strand
GTGATTGTAGATCTCACCATTCACTGCCAGAATGTGAGATCTACAATCACAAACAACTCGAAAAACAGCTGGCAACACCTTACGCGTTTAAAACCAAATCAGACTGCGAAGTGATTCTTCCGCTGTATCTGGAACATGGTGTCGAATTTATTGATCAATTACAGGGGATGTTTGCGTTTATTCTGTACGATGCAGAACAAAACCGATACCTGATTGCCCGTGACCATATTGGTATTATTCCACTGTATTACGGCTATGACGAACATGGCCAGTTATTTGTCGCGTCAGAATTAAAAGCACTGGTGCCGGTTTGTAAACAAATTCAGGAGTTCCCTCCAGGGCACTATTTCGACAGTAAAATCGGAGAGTTACGCAGCTATTATCAGCGTGACTGGCAAAGCTATGATGCCGTAAAAGATAATGCAGCAGATGTGCCGGAACTACGCAAAGCATTAGAGCAAAGCGTAAAAAGCCATCTGATGTCGGATGTACCTTACGGGGTACTCTTGTCAGGCGGGCTCGATTCCTCTTTAATTTCAGCGATTGCACAACAATTTGCCAAACGCCGGGTTGAAGACAATGATCAAAGCGAAGCCTGGTGGCCCCGGCTGCATTCCTTTGCTGTTGGTCTGCCGGGTTCTCCGGATCTTGCAGCTGCTCAAAAAGTGGCCGATGCTATCGGTACAGTACACCACAACGTTCTGTTCACTGTACAGGAAGGGCTGGACGCACTGCGCGATGTGATCTATTTCCTTGAAACCTATGATGTCACTACAATTCGTGCTTCAAC
>CAZXTH010000084.1:6001-11034 GCA_964643585.1 uncultured Pseudoalteromonadaceae bacterium | reverse complement strand
AAAAAATCCAGTGCAGCACAGATCGCAGTAACCTGGGCAGCGGTACACTCTTCAGGATTAGTAACCTGGCTATCCGGATAAACCTCAGTGGTCGTCACCAAGGGCGCATTAGTCACCCCCCCACACAAGCCCAGCTGTTTTTTGGCATACAAAATCACACCATGCTGCAGCAAAGGTTCACCAATCATCAGGCCGTCATCATCAGCCTCGGCAATATGGGTCACGCTACTGACGGCATCAATAATCGCTTGCTGAAATGCCGCTGCAGGTTGTTCTGTATCACCTACCAGATAAAACCCGTCAGGAATATTCCAGTTGGTGTTTACTGCACCATCGCGGGCAGCTTTAGCCGGCCGGAATTCGCTGTTATCACTGTCGGTAGTTTCATGTAAATCGATATGCAACTGGATCTGTGGCAATAGCCCGGATAATGCCTTTAACAAGGCCGCAGCTTCCGGTGAGGTGCTGTTTTCGACAAAAGAGCGGTTTGGGTCAATCGCCATAGGGTTCCAGCGATTAATGGTTTCAAAACCCCACGGGCTGATACAAGGTGCTACGATAACATTCAGTTGCTGGCTATAGCGTTCAATATGCTGCTCAATAAATGCCAGTGCTCCTAATACCCCACTGGTTTCATAGCCATGTACGCCACCGGTAACCAGTACCGTTGGCCGTCCTGCTTGCCATTTACGGCTTTTAACCAGATACAGCGGATAACGGCTGGCACCAATATACTGGTAATCCAGCTCTGCGTATTGTTCAACATCAGCCAGTGCTTTAATCATTTCCAGCCGTTTAAGCACAATGTCATGGTAACTGCGCTTAATTTGCTGCTCTGACAGCCATAATGCTTTTTCCGGCTGCCCCCACGGCTGTCCCACAGTACCTATATGATAAATACCGGTATGTTCAGAAGAATGCGTCATAATTTTCCTGTTTATATTCCATTATCTCCGCTACGAACAGCCTGGCCCGTTGTTACAGAAACAACCCGCCGCAACCCGGAGAATGTGTAGCCTTCAGTATACGTTGCAGCCTCGTCATCTTCGCGTGGAGAATCAATGGCTATTTCCAGTGTGGCTCCCTTACCTGGGGTGTAACTAAAATAACTGACAACGGTACCGATATAACACTGGCTGTCAATCCATACCGGAATATGGCTCACCAGCTCCAGCGAATAATGTAGCGGGCGCCCATGATAATAAGCCTCACTCTGCTTACTGTCGGTCCCTTCAGGTATCGGGCAAATAGCCTGTTTTGATAAACCATCATTGTCAGCTGCAACCTGTATGTGCTCTGTTAAGGAATTCAGCGCCTGAAACAGCTGCTGTTGTTCATGCTCGCTTTGCTTTAAATCGCCTGATGATTCCTGCTGCATCTTATAACGGTAATTCACTGTGCTTACCGGCACCTCATGCTGACCTGAAAACGGCCGCAGCAAATAAAAACGATCCATACCAAAACGGCCATTCAGCCACACGGCATAGACTTGCCCTTGTAATGTAACCCACCAGGCATGCTGATCAGCACCACGGCCATTTAACGAGAAAAACCCGCCAGGAATAAATTCATCCGCCTGCGGGTCACGGTTAGCTGAATAAAACTTATCTTTCCCTCTTTTCAGTACACCGGTATAACTGAATAAACCGGTGCCACCAATGTAACTTTCAATAATCAGATCGCGCTTACCGTCGCCATCCAAATCAATCAGCATAAAGTCAGCCTTCCGGGCTTCTCCGGCAGCCGTTAATAAGTTAGTTCGCAGGAAAGCCTGCCATTCATCCTGCGTAATATCAGGCGATGGCCGGTTGCGGGAAAGGGGCTCTTCACTGTCGTAATCCAGAGTAAACTTTGTTACACCTGCAGAAACCTGTAACTGATTAAGTGCTTTGTCTACCGACGATAATAAAAGCTCAGCATTGTCCTGCTGCAAACCGGTCAATATCGTATTGAGCTGCTGTAAAGCCTGCTGATCAATTATGTCAAGTTCTGCTGCTGTTTTAATGTGCGGTGCTGCCGGAACAGTACTTTCATCTTTATTGCCAGGGCGAATTAATGCTCCGGGCGTATTAAGCCGCCCCTGAAATTCATCCATCTTCAGCAATACGGCATTAGAACCCGAGGATGACAACACATAGCGCTGTCCGCCTGCTGCAAATTCTATTGTTAAGTCCTGTTTCAAAGCATCCAGTAATGCGGTCACCTGCGGCGGCGATAAAATAAGCTCATCGCTATCCTGTAAAACTTCACCGACAGAACGTTGATTAATATAGGCTTCAACGCGGCCTGAGCCAGATATCTGCACTTTGGCTGAAAGCGCCTGATAAGGTCCGGCATTGCGGGTTAGCTGTATGCGAAACTCACTTTTAGCTGCACCTTCTCCTGTCGCCTGACAGGTTCCGGAGCTATAACAGGCTAAACTCCAGTCTTTGTGAGAAAACGCAATTTCCTGTATGGGCGAGGCATAAAGGGGAAACATGGCAAAACCAGCAAAAACAATGGTAAGGAAACTACGCATAAACATTCCTGAATATATCACTTAGAACCTGTCTCCGATCTCGCGAACGAAGGTTATGCAAGGCAAAAACAGGTGACAACCGAAGGTTGAACGTACTTTAGTACGGCCCGTAAGGGCGAGCCTGCGAGTAAAAAGCGCAGTTTACACAGAGTAAATGAGCATTTTGAACCTGTTTTTAACACAGCAGAACCAAAGTGCAGCAGATCCGAGACAGGTTCTTAGCCAAAAAACCAATTAAAACAGTATATTGAGCATAGTGCTATATCAAACCTATAATTCTTCGAAAGATAATGCCATCAAAATGTAGCCGCATTACTTAAGCACGTTAAAAACAACCTGATCCCGGCCATTTCGTTTAGCCTGATATAATGCTTCGTCACTATATTTCAGTATTTCCTGATAGATTTTCTGGCTATCAGCCTCAACCATCACGGCACCAGCACTTATGGTTAAATAATCCGAGATATCCGATCTCTGATGCAGAATTTTTAAGGCTGCAATTCTGTTGCGTATTTCATCCATTAACATAAGGATATCTCCACTACCTGGCAACAGCAGTACAAACTCTTCACCGCCATAACGGGCAGCAAGATCATATGGCCTTCGCATAACACCTGCCAGAACGTTGCTGATGGCACATAAAGCATTATCACCTGCTGCATGGCCGTAGCTATCGTTATAAGCTTTGAAATGATCAACATCAATCATAACTAGCCCAAGTGGGGTTTTATAACGCCGATGTTGAGCATATGCCCGTTTAAACGCCAAATCAAAACAACGGCGATTTGCAATGCCGGTCAATCCATCCTGCATTGACAACCGTTCAAGCATCTCCCGTTGCCTGGCAAATTTTAAATGGTTACGCACCCTGGCCTGAACCAGCAAAGGGCGTATAGGCTTTGCAATATAATCCACCGCGCCGAGTAATAATCCCCGTTCTTCATTTTGTTCATCTGTCTGGCCAGTTACAAAAATAACACTGATATTGGCAGTGCGTTCATCAGCTTTTAACTGCTGTAATACTTCATAGCCATCCATTCCCGGCATAGATGCATCCAGCAAAATCAGTGTCACCTTTTCTTCCTGAACTCTCTGTAATGCGGTTGGCCCATCCTTAGCAAGGATAATCCGGCATTCTCCCTGCAACAATTCGGCAAGCACAGTTCGGTTAACCCGCTCATCATCAACAATCAAAACGGTCGGTAACGGCTGAATACTCATATAACATCCTTTTATTTTTCTTCCAGCTTAATCTGTAACTGCAGCAAAGCATCCACTGCGGCTGTCAGTTCCAGATCTTCAAATAACGCTTGTACCTGCTTAACCACTACTAACAGATCACCGTTGCCACAAAGCTTTGTCTCAAGCCTTTCAAGCAATGGTATTGCTGCATAATCGCCCTGACGCAGAAGAGGTAACAATCGTACAATAAGGTCGATTACTGCTTCATCAGGCTGAACATCAATCGCGCTCTTTCCAACACCTTGTTCCTTATTTACTTCCTCACGAACCAGCTCCAGCACCTGATCAAACGACTCACAGAATAAATCTGTCTGGCCAGCTGATATTTTTCCGGCATAAGCAGCCTGCTCCAGTTGTACCGTTTTATCCAGTAACGAAGGAGCCGCCAGATAACTGAGCGCACCTTTCGCCAGATGAACCAATGCCGCAACCTCATCAGTATCACCGCGCGCAGCAGCTTGCTGTATTTTTTCTGGCAGTCCCGCAAAGTCTCTAAGAAACCCCTGTAATAGGCGATTAAACCGCTCAGAATCATGACGCATACGCTTTAGCGCCGCGCTTAAATCCAGTATTTCTGATATTGCGCCGTGATGACTGTCTGCTTCCTGAACAGTTTTTTGCAGTACTGTTGCAGGTACTATGGACTGATCAAGCTGTAATACCTGAACCAAAGTGGAATACAGCACGTTTTCATTAATGGGTTTGGTCAGATGGGCTGTCATGCCAGCATCTAATGTTGCATCACGATCTTCCAGCCGGGCCTGGGCGGTAAGTGCTATCACCGGCAAATGTGTCCAGGCAGGGTTACTACGAATTAAACGGGTGGTATCCAGGCCATCCATATCCGGCATATGCATATCCATCAGCACTGCATCATAATGCTGATGATGTAATGCCTTTATCGCTTCACGGCCACTGGTAACCGCGTCAGTCTGCACCCCAACAAGCTCAAGGAAGTCTGCCGCAACTTCAAGATTCAGCAGATTATCATCTACCAGTAATAATCTGCGGCCACGTAACCCTGGGTAATCAGCAATATCAGAACCCGCGGATAATCCAGGCAACGGTTGTGACTCATGATGAGAAGACAGAAATCCGTCAACCGAATTTAAAATCTGCTGCACTGCATTAAACATCACGGATTCTGTTACTGGTTTAATTAATACGCCCTGAAACCCCAGAGAGGAAAGCTGCTCCAGTATATCTTCCCTTGCATATGCAGTGACCATAAGAATGGCCGGAACAACAGGCAACTGTATATCATTACGGATAC
>CAZXTH010000084.1:0-5991 GCA_964643585.1 uncultured Pseudoalteromonadaceae bacterium | reverse complement strand
GTCTCCAGGCCATCCATATCTGGCATCCGCCAGTCCATCAAAACCAGATCAAACGATTGCTGTAGCATCACAGCCTGTTGCAAAATATCTATCGCCTGCTCACCGGAAGCGGCACTTTGCACCGTCATACCAAACTGCGTAATCATATCTGCCAGTATCTCTCTGGCACTGGCATTATCATCAACAATGAGCACTCTGGCTGCCAGAAGTGATTTGAATACGGTTCCGGATACAGAAGATATCGCCGCAGGCAAACAGATCGTAAAACTAAAAATACTGCCCTTACCTGGCTGACTTTCAACCCAGATATCGCCGCCCATTTTCTCAACCAGCAGTTTACAGATAGAAAGTCCAAGCCCTGTACCGCCATAGCGGCGTGAGGTTTTAGAGTCAGCTTGAGTAAAAGGACGGAACAGCCCCTGAATCTGAGAAGGTTCCATACCAATTCCGGTATCTCTGACAGTAAAAAGCAACTTACCGGAATCAGCCTGACTGACAGAGATAACAACTTCCCCTTGCTCAGTAAACTTAATCGCATTGCTGACGAGGTTAATCAGTATCTGGGATAAACGTAGTGGATCGCCACTAAATACCCTTGGCAGAGATTGGTCACAGGTATAGGCAATTTCCAGTGCTTTCTCTTCAGCACGTAATGCAGTTGCAGCGGTAATGGCGTCAAATACGCTTTCCAGCGTAAAACTTACCTGTTCAAGCTCCAGATTGCCTGTTTCTATTTTAGAGAAATCCAGAATATCATTGAGAATGCCTAATAAATTGCGGGCAGAAAGCTCAATCTTTTCCAGGTAATTGCGCTGCCGTGCATTCAGATCAGTTTGTAGCAGCAACCTGCTCATGCCAATCACGGTATTCATTGGCGTGCGGATTTCATGACTCATCGTAGCCAGAAAATCGCCTTTGGCCTGCCCTGCAGCTTCTGCTTCTGCTTTGGCCTGACTAAGCTTTTCCGCCGCCAGCTTTTCGCCGGTTATATCGCGGATAATGCCGTTCCACTCAATTTTACCATTCAGTTGCAACCTTGGAATTGCACGGCTGTGCATCCAGGCTATCCCGCCATCCGGGCTGAAGATCCGGAACGCATGATCAAAAATATCGTGCTGTTGCAACGCTGTATCTATTTTATTCAGGTATTCAGCCAAATCATCCGGATGCAGCACTCGTAAAAAGTGGCGCTTTTCAGCCATTATATCCTCGGCTGAAATTCCGCTAAGCCGCTCAATACCAGCACTGACATATGCAAACGCATACTTATTCTGTTCATTTAACCCGAAGCGATAAATCGCACTGTTAGGTACATTATCTGCCAGCGCGGCCAGCTGAGCCCGGCTTTCTTCCCTTTCACTGATATCCTGTACAGTACCGGATAAGGCGACAATATTTCCGGCTTCATCACGAATAGCCTGTCCTTGAATATGGGCAGCAAATGTTCCTCCACCAGGACGAAAATGTTGAGCATCTATGGCATAAGCCTCTCCGGTACGAATACAATGTTCAATCGCATTAACAACTTTCTGGTAATCTTCCGGAACAAGCATTCTTTGCAAATCATCCGGGGTAAGAGGTTCCCCATCGGAATCGGCACCATTCATTTCATAGAGCATTTCTGAGCAGCTAAAACTGCCACTGGCCAGATCCAGCGTCCATGAACCTATCCGGGCCAGTTTTTCTGCGCGCTGTAACGATTTATAGCTCTGCTGAAACATTTGCACTACTTCATTCAGTTGCTGGGTCCGTTGCTCTACCCTTGCTTCCAGCTCTGAATGTAAACGCTGAACTTCCTGCTCTGCTTCTACCCTGGCAGTAATATCACGCACCATGCCCAGAAATAACTTACGCCCATGTACCAGAATACAGGTGATCATAATTTCTACCGGAAAAACAGAACCATCTTTACGCATATGATGGGCCGTAAATGTTGCTGAAGTACCAGGCTCGGTACTATTCCACAACGCTAATTTCTGTTCGAACGTCAGGTCTTTTGAAACATCAGATGCCGACATCTGCATCAACTCTTCACGGCTGTATCCCAGGCTCTGACACGCCCGTTCGTTAACATCCAGAAAGTTTCCCCGCTCATCATGCAGAAAAAAGTCATCCAGAGCATGCTCGGTAAGCAAGCGAAAACGTTCCTCACTGATTCTCAGAGCTTCATCATTCATGGCTCTGGCAGCAGAAACGCTGGCCTGATCGAAACGTTGCTCCGTGAGCAATACCAGATGATCCTCTATCGAATCGCGAAGCACACTCAGAAAAGGTAGCCCTGACTCTGTATAAGCAACACCAATATACTGACATTCCAATGCACCAAATAATGTGCCATCAGGCCAGAATATGGGATAAGCCACATACACACTGCTTTCCGTTGTAATAATGGCAGGCTCTCTCCCTATAGAATCCCATGATTCAGGCCATACAATCGGAGGACTTGTTTCAGGCAACGTAGCGTCAGCCAGAATGGCAGGCGGTTTTCTGCTGGTGGCTTTTACTCTGATGCACTGCATTCGCAGAACCTCAACAGCACTGCCAAGCATCCGTTGCCAGCGGCTCTGAATTTCCGGAGGAAGAATTATAGGATTCTGCATGACACACTGCTCCAACCTAGCCTGAAACCAGCTTCAATTTAAGAGTGTAGTAGCAGAAAATGAATACAACAGAGCTTGCTGACTGCAGCAATAAAAAATGGTGCCTGTTACAGACACCATACAAGGATCAAAATGTTTACTCAGTAACGCTCTGTTACTTTTGCTTTCATTGCCGGGTTCTCCAGCTTCAGCGTGACCGGTTGTTCCAGAATAATCTGTCCTTCCACAACTGCATCGGCAGCAATATAGAGTTCTGGTTTTTTATCACTGAAGCTCAATGCTGATTTTTTACGGTTTTCTTTAAACACGATATCTCCTTTTACATGGGTTTTACCCTGCAAGCGGATATCACCATTAACGGTACTGACCGATCCTTTTACTTCAGTATCGCTCAACTCAATTAAACCGTTTACGGTAACCACATCACCGCCAATCTGGCTTTGTGACTGCACCCGGATTTTACCGTTTACGGTGGTCACTTCACCGGCAGCGGTAAATTTACGCCCGGCTTCAATACCACCATTTACCGTGGTAATACTTTTTACACGGGTATTATCCGCCAGGCTGACACTGCCATTAACCACTGAAATATTGCCTGCACTGCTGTTACTGGCCAGCTTTACAGCACCGTTAACGGAAGAAATATCTCCCTGCTGTGTTCCCTGACGTACTTCGACACCACCAAATACTTTACTGACATCAGCACCTTCTTCTGCTGCACCAACGCTGACAATACAGCCACTTAATAAAACAGAAGAAAAAAGCATTGCAGCAACAACAGGGATATTTTTAGATTTCATTGTTCATTTCCTTTGCGGTTTTTTAATGATATGCCAGATAAAGGCAAAAGCCGGGCCAGATTTTAACAAATTGAAATATAAGGATTTTCTATAATAGCAGTGAAACCAAAACGGTAGATTTCACTACCAGATGGTGAAAATAACTAAAAAATGGTCTGTGTTTTTAACAGCGTAGAACTAACAACCTGTCTCAGATATCGCGAGCGAAGGTTATGCAAGGCAAAACAGCTTCCTGAATTTCAGCTTTCATCAGGCTGTTCAGGTGTCTCCAGCAACAACTGATAAAATCCCAGATCCAGCCAGCGCCCGAATTTAAACGCCGCCTGGCGGATCGTTCCTGCGTGCTGAAAGCCCATACGTTCATGCAACCGAATACTTCCGGTATTGGCAATATCAATACCGCCAATCATTGTATGATATTGCTGTTCACGAGCCAGACGAATCAGCTCTTGCAGCAAGATAGGCCCTAAACCTTTGCCACGATAATCTTTATGGATATAAACCGAATGTTCTACCGAATATTTATAAGCCGCCCACGCCCGGAATGTGCCATAGCTGGCAAAGCCCAATAATTGTTGTTGCGGATTAACCACACCTATCACCGGAAAGTTTCCTGCAGTTTTGGCAGCAAACCAGTTACGCATGGTTTCATCTGTGCGAACCTTATACTCGTACAGCGCAGTTGAATTCAGAATGGCATCATTAAAAATATCCAGAATGGCTGCCGCGTGAGACGCATAATTACAGTGAATGATTTGCATAACGGCCTCTGCTCTTACTCCAGACACTCAGAAATCTGCTTGCGGTAAAATACCACGTCAACATCCTGCCCCCGGGCATCACGATGTTTCCCTTTACGCTGAAAGGCCAGCCCCAGCTTTTTCATTACCCCAACAGAAGCATGATTATCCGGCATGGCAATGGCAGACAGGTATTTTACCGCCGGATCCGCGGCTAGCACAGCAGAGGTAACAGCTTTTGCTGCTTCTGTCGCATAGCCATTGCCCCAGCTGTGGCGTTTAAAACGCCAGCCGATTTCCAAATCATCAGCTAATGGCAGGTCACTGACAAAATCCATAGGACGAATCAGCAGCCAGCCAAGATACTGCTGATCTGCGGTGCGTGTTACCTGCCATATGCCCCATCCTTTTTGCGGATTATAGTAACGGGCCATCCGCGGCAGCATAAACTGACGGATATCCTCCATCGTCGATTTAACACCGCCGTTAATAAACCGCATCACTTCTTCGTCCTGATCGACTTCCAGCAGCAAAGCAGCATCCTGTTCGGATAATAATGAATAATAAAGGCGTTCTGAAGGAGGGATATGCAGCATTACACAGCCTGAATCATAGGGGAAAATAAAGCCATATCATACCAGTAATGCCAATCAGTTAAACAGGAATCAGCTTACTCTAAGCTAACCGTTGAAGGCATGGATGCCTGAATCGAGCCTACAGGGACGTATTCACGGCGTGTTAGCGTGAGTAAGGTGATGGATGCGAAACCTTAACTGACCGACATTAATCCCGAGCCTGCTTTTAACTTTATGGATCAGTTGAATTATTTCATTACTCAGCAGGAAATGGTATGAAACTCTATGGTTACTGGCGTTCTTCCGCCGCGTACCGGGTACGGATAGCCCTGAATCTGAAGCAACTTAGTTTTGAAAATTTACCGGTGCATTTGCTGAAAGATGGCGGGCAGCAACACAGTAACCACTTTCAGCAAATGAATCCTGCCCAGCTGGTACCAGTACTGGTAGACGACGGGCTGACACTGAATCAGTCGCTGGCGATTATTGAATATCTGGAAGAATCATATCCAGAGCCAGCATTGTTACCGGAAGACGCTGCAGAGCGTGCATTGGTCAGGGCTCTGGCGCTGGATATTGCCTGTGATATTCACCCGCTGAATAATTTGCGGGTACTGCAATATCTGACCAGGCAGCTGAATGTTGATGAACAACAGAAAGTGCAGTGGATTCAGCATTGGCTACATAGTGGTTTTCTGGCACTGGAACAACGGTTGAGTCATCATGCTGGTCACTATTGTTTTGGCGATCAGGTAACACTGGCTGATGTGTGTCTGGTACCCCAGGTATACAATGCTCAGCGTTTTGGACTGGACATGACGGCCTATCCTGCAATAAGCTTAGCGCATCATAACTGTCAGCAACTGGCAGCCTTTGCGCTGGCTGCTCCTGAACAGCAACCCGATGCGCAGTAAACCTGCAGGCAGGAGTTCATGCCAAAACGTTTTATCAATAAAGTCTTGTTTCTGGTTGGTGGGGTCGGGCTTTTGTTTCAGACCTGCGCCAGCATTTATGCACTGTTTATGGGGATCCCGCTGAACTGGCACTGGTGGTTCAGCTGGATGGCTCCGTTAATTTGTTTGCTGTGGGGGATTGTGCCCTGGTTACAGCTGCAAAAAGAACCTGATAACAACCCGCGACGGGCGCTTAAGAAATAACACGCAGAAACCGAATGAAGCCAGAGCGCTATTAACCAGGCCCTGGCTTGAGCATACCTTTTACCTGCACTTCTTTTACGCCATTATCCGTAAAATAAAAGTTTACCTGGCCAGGGCCG
>CAZXTH010000083.1:8147-11145 GCA_964643585.1 uncultured Pseudoalteromonadaceae bacterium | reverse complement strand
CAGTACTGGTTCCCGGCATTACCATGGGAAAATCCGGAGCATTACCTTAAGCATTCTCCAATCCAGCATGTAGGAAAGGTTAAAACACCCACGATGCTGATGACAGGGGAGTCTGATTTCCGTACGCCGATTTCTGAAACTGAACAGTACTATCAGGCGTTACAGTTAAGGGGTATTGAAACTGCTATGGTTCGTATCCCCGGAGCTTCACATGCTCTGCATACCAGACCGAGTAACATGATGGCGAAACCTGCCTACATTATTTACTGGTTTGAAAAATACCGGCAGCAAACAGAGCAGAAATAAGCATTAAAGGGCAATTATAAATTGCCCTTAATTTTTTGTGTCTGGCAGTGCTCGTTGAATAATGTCATTACAGAATGAGCCCGCAGGCAGCGTGCCGTAGTTCGTTGCTCCCCGCTGGTCTAATCGGGAGGAGATAAAAGCTTCAGCTACTGCCGGAATGCCATGCTGTAACAGAAGCGCGCTTTGCAGCAGTACTGCCAGCTTGTCTGAAACTAATCGTGCCTGAAATTCAAGTTGTTCCGGCTCACTAAACAATTGTTTTACTTCTGACAGATAAGCTGTCAGTTCATTGTGGCACTCCAGTTCTGCAAATAAAGCTTCCAGAGTAGCAGGCTCTCGCTGGATGGCCCGTAAAATATCCAGACACTGAATATTGCCAGAACCTTCCCAGATGGCATTAACCGGTGCTTCACGATAAAGACGCGGCAGAACATTCTCTTCCACATAACCTACACCGCCAATACATTCCATGGCTTCATAAATCATTTGTGGCGCCCGTTTGCATACCCAGTATTTGCCAATTGCTGTGGCTATCCTGCTGAACAGGAGTTGTTGCTCTGACTTGGGATGATCTAGTGCATAGGCTAATCTCATACCTAAAGCCAGAGCTGCTTCCTGTTCTATAGCTAAATCTGCCAGTACGTTTTGCATCAGGGCGTGTTGCTGCAGTGGCTTACCAAAAGTGTTGCGGCCTGCCGTGTGGTATAAACATTGAGCAACTGCCGCCCGCATCAGTCCGGCAGAACCCAATACACAGTCAAATCGGGTCATCGATACCATTTCGATAATGGTCCTTACCCCTCGTCCTTCTTCACCCAGTAACCAACCGGTGGCTCCCCGTATCTCTATTTCTGATGAAGCATTGGAGCAGTTTCCCAGCTTGTCTTTCAATCGCTGAATACAAAGTGCATTCTTACTCCCGTCATCCAGCCAGCGGGGTAGCAAAAAGCATGACAGACCATTGTCTGTTTGAGCCAGAACCAGAAAAGCATCAGACATTGGCGCAGAGCAGAACCATTTATGTCCGATGATTTTATAAGGTTTACCTGGAAGGCGCGAACTTAATGGGTAAGCATAGGTAGTGTTTGCCCTTACATCTGAACCGCCTTGTTTTTCAGTCATGGCCATTCCAATGGTTAATCCTTTTTTCTCATACCAGGGGCGGTTTGATGGGTCATAAATCTGAGTGGTAATTTTATCCAGCCATAAATCAGCTATAGCAGGAGTTGTCCTGATAGCAGGAACAGAAGCAAATGTCATGGTTAACGGGCAGCAGGTTCCAGGATCAGCCTGTACATGCTGATAAATCAGTGCAGCTCTGAGAGAATGTTTACCGGGCTGCTGCCACGGCAGTGCATGCAGATTATGGTGTATTGCTGTGCTCATCAGCTGATGATATGCAGGATGATAGCGAACTTCATCAATGCGATTACCAAAGCGGTCATGACTATGAAAGACTGGTTTAGATTGATTGGCTGCAAAGCCAGGTTCAACCAGTTTTCCTCCACATAATTTACCGTAAGTAGATAATAGTGCCGAGTCGTTATCAGAGTTGCGATAAACCTGTGTCCAATACTGTAAAGTCTGATCGCTGGTGAAAGTATTAAAAGGAAATAATGAAGATGGCTGATTCAGAACCTGGTGTGTTTCAGGTTGTTGTATGTGCTGCTGGTAACTTTGCAGTTGTTCAGAAGACGACATTGCTTTTCCCCGTTACAGTCAATTTTTATGCTAAGCTGCCATTAAGTTATAGTTGATGTACGTTTTATATGCACTTAATCAGGATTATGAAGGTTTTCCCTTTACCTTTAATTGCGCTTTTGTATAATGGCGCGACCAACGCTAGGGGCGTAGTTCCAATTGGTAGAACAGCGGTCTCCAAAACCGATGGTTGGGGGTTCGAATCCCTCCGCCCCTGCCAGCTTTGGTGTAGTAATATATGAAATTCACTTCAGAACAACTTCAGTTATTATCCCGGCTCAATATAGAAACTTTAGCATTACATAGTCATTTTTCTGATATGGATGCTGAAAGCCTTTCTGTTAATCATGTGGTTTCTCCTGATTTGAACCATTCTATGGCTCAGGATATCAATTTGCTCTTGCAGCAATTACAAGTAACGTTAAGTTGGCAATTGGATATGGCTGCCAGTTGCAGTCGTCTTGAAGGGCAGGTTCTGTTAACTCCACCTTTACAGCAATTACAGCAACCTTCTCTTAAAAAGCAGTTGTGGCAGTTACTGCAGCAGGTCGTTTAATGATTCTTTTACCGGCAACACCGGCAGATATTCCTCTGATGTACGCTATTGAGCAAAAGGCTAATGCTTACCCATGGCCTCAAAGTGCTTTTCTGTCCTGTCAGGGAGGAAATTATTTCAGTTATGTCCTCAGAGATGATAAAGATAGCTTGTTAGGTTTCTATATCGGGCAATGTATTGCCGGGCAGGCAGAACTGTTTAATATCTGTGTGGCTCCGCAACATCAAGGCAAAGGTTACGGCAGACAACTGTTGCAGCATTTTGTTGATCAAATTATTGTCCATCACGCAACAGAAGCCTGGCTGGAAGTTCGGGTATCTAATAAACCGGCTATTACATTATATGAAAAACTGGGGTTTATTCAGACTGGCATTCGTCCTGCTTATTATCAGCGCCCTGAGGTCCCTGATAATAAGCAGGACGAATGCCAGTCTG
>CAZXTH010000083.1:0-8137 GCA_964643585.1 uncultured Pseudoalteromonadaceae bacterium | reverse complement strand
TTATCAGGGACCTCAGGGCGCTGAAGATGCGGTACTGATGAGTCTGCCTGTACTGTAATATAAACAGCTTTGCTTATAAATCTACAGCCACAATATCTGCTTCTTTAGACTGATACATTGATACAACCAGACTCCCGTCGGCTAATTGTGTTATTGAACGACCTGCTTTGACGGATCTGGGAGGTAATGTGGCCAGTAAATACTGGCTGGCATCCCAGGTGCGCAGTTTTATCAGATCGGCTTCATCAGTACGTTGCAGATATAAAATACCCTCTTGCTGTAATAGCCAGTTGCCCCAGTCGGCATTGCCAAGTTCCGCAACCATTAATTCTGCAGGTGTAGTTGGTTTAACCCGCCAAATACCGGCTTCTGTTGGTTTGACGTAATACAATTCATTATCCGGGCCATCAATAGCAAACAGCCCTCCATTCAGAGTCAATTGTTCGCGGATGCTGCTGTCCAGATGGTGACGCCAGATTTGCCATTGCCCGTCCAGATCTGAACTGAACAAGAGAGACAAATCATTTTTTCCCCAGCTGAAATTTTTCGCTGAATAGTTTATCTGAGGGAGTTTTTGCAGTTCGGTGTTGCTGGTAATGCTACCAATATAGAGGCTGTAGTGGCTGTCTCCGGGTTGTTTTACCGGTAGCAGAAAATGATCGCCTTTGTTTGATACTGCATGAATATAAGGTGAACCTTTGATATCGGCTAATTTATTGGCAAACTCATTCTCTGCAGTAGCTTCCCACAACTGGAAGTTGCTGCTTTTATTACTGAAAAATACCAGTTTCTGCTGGCTGGCTGAATAAGCAGGATAAAGTTCTCTGCCATAAGAAAAAGGCAGGGGAACTGGAGAGGCTCCCGGCTTTAACCGGAACAGCTGTTCCAGAGAGCTGTAACGGGGATAAACCAGCTGTGGTGTTTTACCCGGGCGAACACTTATACGGCCTGGCGTCGCTTCATAAGACAACGGTGATATACTGCCATCTTTAACTGATACCTGCAGTATTGTTATTTCAGATTGCCAGACCGTACTAAAATACAGGTAATTATCATCCGGGCTCCAGGCCAGTGAGTATATAGCCTGATTTTCTTTTAATAATGATCTGATCCTGCCATTTTTATCACGCAGATATATATTGCCCAGACTGCTTTTCTGGCTGACATAAGCCAGTGTTTCACTGTGATGAGCCCATACTAACGGATAGTCTTCATAATCTCCCTGTTCCAGACTAAGCTGCTGAAATTCACCACTGTCAGGGTTATATCCCCGAATACTGACCCCTCCTAGTGGGTTCTTATATGCATAAGCCAGCATATTGCCAGTTCCTGACCAGCTAAGCATTTTGGCCAGACTATCCGGATGGCACTGATCAACAAAATGTCCTTTCTCATGATGCAGTGGCTGTATTTTTATCCGGCAGTCGTTGCCATTGATCACTGCAAAAGCCAGCTGGCTGCCATCAGGTGAAAATGCTGGCGATGCCCCATACTCTTCTGGGGAGGATACTCTGAACGGGGAACTGCCAGGTTGCTCTAAATCAACCATATAAACCCCGGGCACACCATTGCCTTTGTCCCACTGGAATGCCATAAAACGGCCATCAGCAGTAAAAGCCGGAGTTTCTTCCGCACCTTTGTAATGCGTCAGCGAAACCGGGCGTTGGTTTAACAGCCCGGCAGGCTGAGGAGGGGGTAGCTGTAACAACCAGAGAATAAGCATTGCCGGAACCAGTAACAAGATAAGTAGCAAGCGCCACGGAGGGTTGTAAGCTATTTTTTCCTGCTCTGTAGCCATCGTAACCGGATACTGCAGCACATACCCCATGCGGGCAACTGTGCCGATTACTTCGGTATTATCGCCTGTTTCTGCAAAAGCACGGCGTAACTGCCAGATTGCCTGATTAAGAGCTTTATCTCCGACATCTTTTTGCCCGCGCCAGACAGTATCAATAAATTGCTCACGGGTTATTGTTTCCCCGGCTTGTCCTATCAGCTGTTTCAGAACCTCAAATACTTTAGCTGGCAGTGTTACCTGTCCCTGCGGGCCACAGATCTTGAGCCTTGCAGGGAGAATGTGCCATTGGCCTAATTGGTATGAAGGGGAACTGATGCGATTACGGCTATACAAGACGTTGCTCTGACTATTTTTCTTTACACTGGTTCTATTACATTTAAGTGTCAGAGGCAACTGCGGTTACAAATAGTTGCGTTTGTCTGTCAGAAGTGAATCTTTTAATTGAGCAAATTAACAATGCAAGATATTGTTTTATATTGAAAATATAAAAAAGATAAATAAATAACGACCAACAGATAGCCTTTTTAGTGATTACTAATCTTAATCGTATAGTTCTTCGACTGTCACCCTGAGCACAGGGTATTACAAATAACGATTAAGAGAGACCGTCATGCAAAAACCTTTATTTCCGGGGGTATCGGCCTGTTGTCTGATATGGGGTGGATTTAGTCTGCTTAGCATGTCAGTGATGGCAGTACCTTTTGTTGGTAAGCCAGAGGTGCGTATTTTACCTCAGGCAGAAACAGAACAATTACATCTTTATATCGTTGAGCTGAGTGCTGAGGCGGCACTTGAACCCGGGCGTGTAAACCCTAACCAGTTATCAGCTCTGAGCAGCCAGCAGCAGGATTTTATCCAGAAGCTCTATGTTCGGTTTGGCGGGGTAGAGGTGCAAAGCCGTAGCAGATTGTTAGGCAATAGTCTTGCTATCAAACTGACGGAAACTCAGGCCCGCGAGCTCAGCAATATGGAGGAAGTAAAGCGACTGAGTCTTGCCAGTGCCGGTTTACCTTTACCTGCCCCACTAAACCTTGAGATTCAGGCTGCTGCCAATATTCAGGCCGAGGCTATTCAAGCTGATATGAGTGTTGGTAAAGGAGTGAAAATTGCGCTGCTTTCCACAGGTATTGACTATACACATGCCAGTTTCGGCGGGCCTGGAACTCCAGAAGCTTATCAGCATGCCTGGCGTTATGCTGGTGTACCTTTTGACGGTTTTCCAACTACAGTAGTGACCCGGGGGCGTGATTTCTTCAGTGAGCGTGAGCCCAATGTAATCGTACCTGATACTAATCCTATAGATTCAGCTTTGGACAGTAGCGGTACCAGTGGTGGGCGTGGTACTGCAATGGCATCCATTATTCATCAGCTGGCGCCGGGGGCTGAATTATGGGCAGGTAAAATTTATCGGGCATCCAGAGTAGGGACTTCAGTTTATCCGCTAGGGCCGAATACGACTCAGCTGCAACAAGCACTGGAGTGGGCTTTGGATCCCAATGCTGACGGCGATACCAGTGATCGTGCAGATATTATAGTGCTGGATATTGCCGGGTTTGGGCCAGGCTTTTATTCTGAAAAGGATGTCTGGACGGATACATATGCAGCGATGGCTCAGAATATCCAAAAAGCAGCATCGCTAGGCACTCTGATTCTGGTGGCGCAAGGTGAAGGCAATGCTCCCGGCGGCTATATGACCCCCATTCAGGCTGTTGCTCCGGCTGCTCTGGCTGTTGGTATGGCAAATGTTGATGAAGAAACTCCAAGGGTTACAGCGCAGTCTTTGCGGGGACCTTTGCGTGGGGATGTCGATGCGGTTAAGCCAGATCTGGTCAGTCAATATGCCGGACAACAGATTGCCATAGTTGGCACTGGTGATGGAATAGGAATTGCCAGTGATGCTATGTTTGCATTAGCGAGGGTAGCGGCAACAGCTGCGGCATTGAAAAGTATACGGCCACAGCTGAATGGAATAGAGCTGAAAGCCTTACTGGTTAATTCAGCGGATAACCAGATAATGGCCGCAACGGGAAGTTCTCTGGCACCTATCAGTCTGGTTGGTGCCGGGCTGGAAGATGCCGCCGCTGCTGCTGCCAGTAAAATTGTGGCTTGGGAACTGGCATCCGGCTTACCAGGATTGCACTTTGGTCACCCAGAAGTGCGGGTTAGTCAGCAATATCAAATCCAGAAAGAGCTGTATATCCGTAATTTGACAGATAAACCGCAGGTATACACACTTTCTGCCAGTCACAGGGAAGACGGCCCGGACAGCAGTGCGTTAAGCTGGCAACTTCCTGCACAGATTACTGTACCTGCTAACCGGGCTGTTACTGTGTCTGTCATCCTGACAATTGATGGTAGCTTGTTGCCTGAATGGCCACTGACAAGCAGTGATGATTACAGCGCTGATAAATGGCGTGCCTCTGAAATGGATGGTTATCTGCTGCTGGAGGATAGTGAGGGAAAAGCGGAAGCTCATATTCCCTGGTTGGTACGTCCCAGAGCCGCAGCTGATATACAGGCACATTTTGATACTTACCGTGAACAATTCTCCTTTCTTAATATTAACGGCCCGGGGTTTCCGCTGGGGGAAGCATTATTTGATACCAATTATGCTGGGCGTGAGCAGGAGTTTCAGAATACCTCAGCCCACGATGTTACATTCAATGTGTTACCGATTGTTGCCCGTAACCGACAGCCCAGAGATGCCGCCGCCGGTGCTAAAGGTGGGATGATCATGCAAAACCTTGCCAGTGCTGTTGTGCCAGAAGCGCGTTGTGAAGCCGGGAAAAAATTAACATTGGCTGTGACGTTATTTACCTCCAGAGCTTTACCTTTTCGCAGCTATTTCGATACACCCCTGAATGGCTCGCTGGATATGTATATTGTCAGGAGTGAAATACTGACTGACTACCCGGACTTGTCGATACAGGAGGTTTTTTCTTTTATTGAAGATAAGGATTTGGTGCTGGAGAGCTTCGTCACGCTGGATGAAACCGGCATTCCGGTGGCGTACTATCATGATCTGAATATCCCGGTAAATCCTGCCGATCCGGCTGCAAGCCTGAAGGTCAGCAAGTTGCCGGTACGCTTTGCTACCGACAGCCGGAATCTGATAGTTGATTATTGTCTGGAAGAGCTGCTACGTGACGATTTAACGCTGGCTGATCTGAATCAGAATCTGGGGTATTGGGTTCGTACTGATCGTGACACTCTGCCTGGGACAAGGGAGCCATTTATTCCGTTTAACCCGGTTAACATGGGACCCATTGAAACCCGTTACGAATATGACTGGTTCGGTAATCTGGTCGAAGTCATCAGTAATCAGGCTAACTTTGTAGCGCTCAGTGCTAAAGGCGGTGCTACACCTGTAGCAGACTATGTCAACGAACTTACTCTGGCTCCGGGGCAGCGGGCAACGTTAACTGCGGTGATGGATGGTTTTTGCGAATATACCGGGCAATGCGGTAAAGGCTTTGTATTACTGGCAGATAATGCAGATTACCAGCTATGGTCACCATTAACTCTTGGAGATGACAGTGGTTTTGTAGCTGCGCCACGGCAGGGACAATTATTCTCTGTTGCTGATAATGCCGAAGCAGGGCAACTTATCGGTACTATTCAGCTTGAATCACAGGCATTTTTTAATATTGCCGGAGGTGAGGCCGCAGCTGATTATGAACTGCGTTTAACCAGCCCTTTAACCGATAATGCCTTGCGAGTCACCCGTCAGGGTGAAATTTATGTAGATAATGCTGCTGCTCTCAATGCTAATGGTGTCAGCACTTATCATCTTAAGGTTTTCGGGCAGATTAAAGGTTCTGAAATTTTAATCAGTCCTTCGGTTGAAGTACTGGTTAATGTGTATAGCACCAATGCTGCTGCACCAGTACTCCGTGACCCCACTGGCTCTAATTTAACCGGCATTGCTGGTGAAGCGTTACAGTGGCAATTAACGCTTTTGTTTGAAGATGCCGATGGTGATGAACTGAGCTTTAGCAGTTCAGACTTACCTGCCGGATTAACCCTCAACACCAGTACAGGTATTCTGAGTGGCCGTATACAGAGTGCCGGAGAATATCAGTTTATCCTCAACGTCAGTGATGGCCACCACCATCAGCAGTTTCCTTTTTCCCTGAATATTAATGCTGCACCGTCAGGCAGTGGCGGCATGGCAGGGATAGGTTTGTTATTACTGCTGCTGCTTTGCTGGCAGCGCCGGGTTTTCAACTGAAGGTTGGGTTAAGCGGAGCCGTTAGCTTCGCAATAAAAGGAATGCTGTAATGAAAAAAAGCTTATTAATCGCTGTGGTGCTCTGCATACCGGCAATTGCTGCTCAAAATACCGATGACAGTAAAACACTGCTTAATTATGTGCCGGTGGCCGCACAGAAGAGTTTATCCAGCCGTGACGATAATGTTTACTTTGTTATGTTTGAAGAGCCTGCTGTAGCAACAGCAGGTTTTAACAGTCAAGGTCAGCTATTGAATGCGCGCTCCGCGGCTGTGCAATACTATGCCGGTAATCTCAGAAGTAACCAGAACCATATTCTTTCTACAGCCGCCAACCGTATCGGAGAGTCTGTACAAACGTTGTTTCAGTATCAGTACAGTGTTAATGCTGCGGCTGTACGTGTATCTGCCAAAGGGGCTGAAGCACTGGCCCGGCAACCGGGCGTTAAAAGTGTGGTAAAACGCCAGATCCGTTCCCTGCATACCGATTCAGGTCCGGCTTACACTGGTGCGCCGGCAATCTGGCAAAACCAGACTGGTATTGCCAGTAAGGGAGAAGGGGTTGTTGTTGGAATTCTGGATACTGGTATTAATGCTGAGCATCCCAGCTTTGCTGCAACAGGTGATGATGGTTATCAGCATATTAATCCGCTGGGTGAAGGGAATTACTTGGGGGATTGTCAGACATACCCGCAATTCTGTAATAGTAAGCTGATTGGTATTGTCAGTTATCCGGATATTATCAATGCTTATTCACTGGTACCGGTAGATCAGGAACAATATGGTTCACTGGGAGACAGACTACAGACAGGTTACGATTTTAATGGCCATGGTAGCCATGTTGCCAGCACTGTTGCGGGTAACATACTGAGAAATGTACCAGCATATAATGTTGTTGGCGAACAGTCTGCTTTCCGTTTTGAACAGATCAGTGGTATGGCTCCGCATGCCAATATAGTGTCGTATCAGGTCTGTTTGCCGGGAAACAGCGATGATTACCTGTCTGGCTGCTTGCCGGAATTATCAATTGATGCAGTAGAACATGCGATTACTCATGGTGTGAAAGTGCTGAATTACTCTGTCGGTGGCCCATCAGACAGCCCGTGGCGCTCATTTGAAGGGCAGGCTTTTCTGAATGCCAGGGCTTTTGGTATTCATGTGGCAACATCTGCCGGTAATTCCGGCTCGGATAGCGAAACCATTGGCTCCCCGGGGAATGTTCCCTGGGTTACAACCGTTGCCGCTTTTACCCATGACAGAGCGTTTTCAACCAAAACACTTAGCGCTGATGGACTGCCTGCTCTCAATGGGCGCAGCGCCAGTGGTGCCATTACTGCAGCTATTGTTGATGCAGCAGATTATGGCGATGGTGATTGTATGACCCCTTTTGCTGCAGGAACCTTTACTGGACAGATTGTGGTGTGTCGCCGGGGAGAAATCGCCAGAGTTGAAAAAGGCTCAAATGCTAAAGCTGGTGGTGCTGGCGGACTGGTACTGATTAACATTGAAGGGCAAGCCAACAGTGTTGATGACGATTTTCACGTATTACCCGCGATCAACCTGAATGCTGAAAATGGCGCTACGTTACTGAACTGGCTAGTTCAGAATAGTGGTGCTCAGGCAAGTATCAGTGCTTCTGAATTAACCAGCAATAATGAGTTGGGTTCAGTTGCCGGAGTCTTTTCTTCCCGTGGTCCGGCGTTACCCTATAACAGCTATTTAGCTCCTGACATTGCAGCTCCAGGTGTCAGTATCTATGCAGCTTATACCTCGTATCAGCCATTCAGTAACCAGAAAAGCGAAGCACCGTATGCGTTTCTGGATGGTACTTCTATGGCAAGTCCGCATGTTGCCGGTGCTTTGGCTTTGATTCAGGCAGTCCGGCCGCAATGGTCACCTGCTCAGGCACAATCGGCTTTGATGCTGACAGCCGATAGCCGGGCCTATAAAGATGATGAGTTTAGCGGTAATAAACAGCAGGCTGATTTTTTTGATATGGGTGCCGGAATGATGCGGGTTGACCGGGCAGTAAATGCCGGGCTGGTGCTCGATGAAAACCGTGATAACTATCTGGCTGCAGATCCTGAACAGGGAGGAAACCCGTCAGAGC
>CAZXTH010000082.1:2458-11218 GCA_964643585.1 uncultured Pseudoalteromonadaceae bacterium | reverse complement strand
GCTAACAAAAACCGGGTTATTCGGTACGGTTATTCTGATTGCGGCAATTCCGGTGCTGACTCTGCCGCTAAGCAGTTGGCGGACACACCGCAAAGGGGTCCTGACGGGAATAATAATTGCCGCAGCATTGTTATTACTGGTTATTCTTAATGGTGAGACGCTGCTCAGAACCCTGGGAATATATGACAAACTGCAGTTTGTTTACCAACAGCGCGGGTTAAGCGGTATTTTATTGTCGTCGCGTGATTTATATGCAAGCCGCTTATGGCAGGTCAGTGGTGAGCATTATGAGGCTTTACACCGGCTGTTTGGTGTGGGCGTAGCGGGTATTCGTCTCTATCTGAAGAAATACTTTGCCGAGCTGGACTGGTTTGATCTGGTCATTTTCTTTGGCATTGCCGGTGCAGTGATTTTTCTGCTGACATTCGGGCGTTTCTTTTATACTGCCTGGCAACAGCGCCGCTATCCGGCTGGCCGGGTGTTATTACTGATGAATATATTGTTACTTTTGGTTTCTTCTCTGGCAGGCCATGTAATGACATCCGGGATGTTATGGCTGCCATGGGCAATGGCAAATGCCATCTTATTAAGTGCAGTTGGACAACGGAGGGAAAATGAAAGATCTGCTTGAACCGTTTTTCTATCCGCAGAATATTTTCCTGATCGGACTACTGATCGCTTGCATCGCTTATCGTAAAAAAGGGCTTTGGTTGTTATTTGCCTGGTTTTATCTGCTGGGAAACAGCTTTATAGCCAATCAGGTACGGAGCTGGTATCAGGCTGATACGGCGCAGCCGGTAGCGGCTACAACATTGATTGTGCTGGGGTGTGGTGGTTCTGCCAGTGCATTACCTGCCTGTGCCCGCAGCCGGCTGGATATTCTTGACCAACAACTGGATAAACAGCCCGAAGCACAGGTGATTATTACTACCCGCTATTGCCAGCCTTATATCGATTATATTCACCGCCGCCATGCAGATGCGGGCATTACCTGCTTTAATGGCGGTGATAACACCTATCAGGAATTTTATCATCTTGGTGCTATGTTGAATGATTCTCAGCCTGTTACGGTGATTACCAGCGACTATCACGGCTGGCGGGCAGGCAGGTTAATGGCTTTTCACCAGCTTGACGGGCAGGTTCTGGTTGCATCGACCCAGACGTTCAGGCCGCTCAACTGTAGCCTGAACTGTTTTTTTACTGTAAACCTGACTAACTACGATTTTTACAGTAAATTGCTGGCTGAATTTTTCAGTTATGGGGTTTATGCCCTCACCCGAAACTGGGTAGACTGGAGCTCATCAGAACAATAAGCCTTTTCAGGTAATAGATATAATGCCACTACTGCCTCTAAGTCAGTCCACGTACACAGATACCATACTGTGGCGTAAACGGCTGACCAGAGGTTTTGCCTGTATTCTGCTGTTACCGTTCTTGCTCGCCCCCTGGTGGGCTGTCAGTTATTACCAGATTGATTTCCAGTTATTTCACCAGTTGATGGTCAGCCGTTATGGCCAGGCGCGGGAGCCTGCATCTCGCCAGTGGGAAACCATGCTGTATAATCTGAATGCATTATCCGAGCGGGACAGGGTGCTCAGAGTTAATCAGTTTTTTCACCAGCAGCTGCGCTATAAGAGCGATATGGCGTTGTGGGGGGTAGAGGATTACTGGGCCACGCCACTGGAAACGCTGGGCAAAGGCATGGGAGATTGTGAAGATTATGCCATTGCCAAATATGTCAGTCTTCGATATGCCGGTATCAGCGATCAGAAATTGCGGCTGATTTATGTCCGTGCCAGAGTCGGCGGGCCACAGAGCAAAACCTCTGTTGCCCATATGGTACTTGGCTATTATGCTACCCCTGATGCGGAACCTCTGATACTGGACAGCCTGGTTGCCTCAGTGGTACCCGCTTCTGAACGGCCTGATTTATCACCAGTATTCAGTTTTAACAGTGAAGGTTTATGGACCGGCCAGCAGGCTAGTGGTCCGTCTGCAGCTAATCCGACCGCACGTTTGTCGCGTTGGCGCGATGTGCTGGAGCGGATGCAGCAGGAGGGGATCGTATGGCAGCAATAACAACTCAAGGGAAGCTATGTCGTTAATCAAACAGTTATGGATTGCTGTGATAGTGCTGATTACGGTGGTCTTTATCAGCAGTTTTGCTATCAGCAGCTATTCTGCCAGGCACTATTTCTCAGAGCAGCTGCATCTGAAAAATATAGATAATGCCAATGTACTGGCATTATCTATGTCGCAGATGGAAAAAGACCCAATTCTGTTGGAGCTGATGATTGCTGCTCAGTTTGATTCCGGACACTACCAGCAGATTAAACTGGTGCAGCCGGACGGAACGGTGTTACAGCAGCGATCATACGATGCAGATAGTGGCAATAGCGTACCGCAGTGGTTTGTCCGTATGATGCCGCTTAGTGTTGAACCCGGGGTTGCTCAGGTGCAGGATAATTGGCGGCAATTTGGGACTCTTTATGTAGAAAGCCACAGCCGTTTTGTCTACCAGGCGTTATGGGATAGCTCCCGCAAGCTGTTTTTCTGGTGCCTGCTGGTCGCTTTTCTGGCTTGTTTGCTGGGTAGTGTATTGCTGAAAGTCATCCTCTTGCCATTAAAACAGGTTGTCAGCCAGGCTGAAGCTATTGGCAGCCGCCGTTTTATTACGTCAACAGAGCCTTTTACCCGGGAGTTTCGTAAAGTGGTGCGGGCAATGAATACCTTATCCGGCCGGGTAGGGCATATGATGGAAGCTGAAGGGCAGCGCCTCGATGAAATCCGCCATCAATATCAGCACGATAAAGTTACCGGGCTGGTTTCGCGTGAGTTTTTCCTTAATCAGCTGGAGGCTGTACTGGCAACAGAAGATCAGGCTGCCCGCCATGCTTTGCTGCTGGTGAGAATAACGGATCTTAAACACATTAATCAGCAATTGGGACACCGTAGAACAGACGAGTTGCTGCATGCTTTGGCTGATGTGATCCGTAATATCACCGGTAATCAGAATGAGCACTTCTCTCAGGCTGGTAGTGGCAGGCTCAGAGCTACTGACTTTGCGTTACTGCTGACAGACTGCAACAGCTTATGGCAATTGAGTAATGCTCTTGAGCAGCAACTGAAAAAGCTGTCAGAACGTTATAAAGAGATTAGTGGTTTGCAGCTGTCGATAGCCGGTAGTTATTTCCACAGTGGCGAACCGCTGTCGCAGTTACTGCTGAGAGTGGATGGCTTGCTGGCAGTGGCAGAGCATCAACAGCACGGTAACACAGAGTTATGTCTGGAGCCGGAGCTTGCACCTGCTGCAGTTTTTACCAGTGCGGAACAATGGCGGCAGGCGCTGACTGAGGCACTGCAACAACCGGCGCTGCAATTACAGTATTATCCGGTGGTTAGTCTTGATGGCACTTTGTTGCATCAGGAAGCGATGGTTCGTCTGACATTAGGCGGCGAGGTCAGAACAGCTGGTTTCTTTATTGCCTGGGCACGACGCCTTGGTTTGTTACCTCAGCTGGATTTGGCTGTTATGAAGCTGGTATTGCAAGAGTTACAGCGTACAGGCTCTGCTTCTGCTGTTGCCGTCAATTTATCGGCAGAAATCCTGCGCGATGGAGAATCGCGCCAACAACTGAAAGCGCTGTTACAGGATTACCCGGCCGAAGCTGCACATTTATGGCTGGAGTTTAATGAGCAAACCGTTATCAGTGAACTACCGCTATTAGCCGGGTTTGGTCAAACGGTAAGAGCAGCAGGCTGTAAACTGGGCTTACAGGCGGCAGGCCATCATATGGATCATTTCCCTGAGTTACAGGCAGCCGGTCTGGATTACCTGAAACTGGATAGCGCACTATTGCGTCCTTCAGCAGAGGGCAATGTGTTTATTCAGGGATTGTGTACTTTAGGGCATTCTGTTGGTCTGGTGATCATTGCGGATGGTTTAAACGGAGAGCCGGATTTGGCGCAGTTACAGTTGCAGGGGATAGACGCTGTCAGTGGCCCGGCAATTCGTTATCCTCTGGCTTGATATTAGGGGCTGAGAGAGAAACTCAGCCCAGGTGAATTGTTTCATCGTCCGGATTGTCAGACAGCAGATCGAGCCCGTTAAGGCGTTTACGGATACTCTGCCGGGATAAGATTTTTTGCTGAGCAGCTTTTGGCAGTTCAGTGAACTGGATCAACCCTTTGGATGTCAGCAAGTCTATAAGATCTTCCAGTACCCTGATCATTTCCGTATCAGAGTTACGGAAGACTGCAGATGAATTTTCCTTGGTGCTACTGTAAAGAAATTTAACCAGCTCCGGTGAATAAGGACTGATTTCCTCCGGATAATACCCCGGTTCCCCCACCTGACTAACCCCGATAATCAGACCGTTGGCATCCCTCTTTATAAACATGCCGTTCTCCTGTTAAACCTCATACATCAGCTGTTTTAGCTTCTGGCTTTTAACATTAATTGCAGCCGGTCGCTGACCCCCAGCTTGCTGAAGACTGAGCTGAGATGTTCTTTTACCGTACGTTCAGTAATATTGAGTTGACGGGCAACTTCTTTATTGCTGGCACCTGTCAGGACGACGGATGTAACCTCTCGTTCCCGCTGTGTCAGTATAGCAAGAATATCGGGTGTAGCCTTGGCTTGAGGCAACGCTGATGACAGAACACCTATCAGGCTGCTGAGCAGGGTTGACGGCAGCCATAAAGCATCTGCCAGCACGGTGGTTGCGGCCTGCTGCAGTTGCTGCTGGCTGGCAAGTGCATCAATATATCCGGTTGCTCCGGCATTCAGCGCTTCACGCAATTCTGTGATATTGCCATGACGGGTCATGGCAATCACTTTCTTTCCAAGCTGCTGGTAGTGGCTGATCAGTTGTTGCCAGTCAGGCAACCCTGTCAGTACCCATACCAACTGGCGTTGGCTGGCTGACGGAGCAGAATCAGATGATGTAACACAAACCGCATCCGGCATCGCATATTGCCAGCGTGGGCTGATAAAGTGGGGTTCGGTAAATATCAGATGTTTAGTACTCATCTTTCGGTCATGGCCTGAGAAGTTGCGCGTAACACCGGTTTTAACAGATAGCCGAGAACGGTTTTCTTACCGGTAATAATGTCGACCTGTGTGGTCATGCCAGGGATGATCAACAGCTTCTCTGATACCTCTGACGGATGGGTTTTCAGCCGAACCAGATAATAGGTATTATCCCGTTCATCGGTAATGGTATCGGCACTGATATGCTGTACTTCGGCCGTGAGGCCGCCATAAATGGCAAAATCATAGGCAGTTAGCTTTACCATTGCTGACTGGCCCGGACGGATAAACGCAATGTCGCGGGGTTGAATGCGGGCTTCAATAATAAGCTGATCGTCCAGCGGAATAATTTCTACGACATCTCTGCCAGGAGTGATGACACCGCCCAGCGTATTCACATGTAAACGCTGTATTGTGCCACGCACCGGTGAGCGGATTTCTGTCTGTTTTACTTTGTCTGCCAGGCCTGCTTCTGCTTCAGTAAGAGCTTCCAGCCGTGAGCGGGACTCTGACAACTGACCTTGCCAGCGGTTAATCATGATCAGTTCTGATTCACGCAGTTTGTTACGGGCTTCGGCAATGGCAGCTTCTGCTCTGGCGATGCTGGCTTCAGTTTTTTTCAGTTCGCCGCTAAGGTTGGCGACCTCCCGTTCCAGCCGGATAATATCAATATCAGAAACTGCTCCGGAACGCAGCAGCGGGCGGGTAACTTCCAGCTCACGGCTGCTTAACGCCAAGGTTGTGCTGTATTGTTGTCTTGCAGCCTGAGCTTCCCGCAAGTCTTGCTGGCGTTGCTCTAACTGATGCTGGAAAGCCGATTGTTGCTGAGCCAGTTCTTCCCGGTTGCTACGCCAGAGTTGCAGTTCGTGCTCGCTGATATGTGAAGCCTGTTGCAGCAGATCTTCTGAAAATACCGGTTCAGTTCCTGCAACCTGAGCCCGCAGACGCGTCACTTCAGCAGTTAATGCCAGAAATTGCACCCGGCTTTCCCGCAGCGTAGCAATAAAGCGGGTTGGATCGACCCGCAATAATAATTCGCCGGCTTCCACTATCTGCCCTTCACGGGCGTAAATGGCTTCAACAATACCACCATCCAGTGATTGGATTAGCTGCAATTGTTGTGAAGGAATAACTTTACCGTCACCCCGGGCAACTTCATCCAGCGGCGCTAATGCCGCCCAGATAATGAGTAGCACCAGGCTTGCAACCAGGGTATATAACAGAGCTTTGGCTCTTAATGGCTGCTGCTGAATTCTGGCCCATTCTGCATCTACCAGCCAGTCACTATGGCGCGGAGGGGTCAGCCAGCGACCGAACAGTTTATCCAGTAAATTGGCTTTTTGTGGCAGGGCAGTGAGATGCTGTAGTTGTTCAAAACTACGTTGTTCAGCTGTTTTTGATGGTGGAGGTGTTGTCATTAGTTTGCTCCTCCTATCCGTCCCTGACGCAGGGCTTCCATTACAGCATCTTTAGCACCATCAGCCACAATTTTGCCGCTGTCGATAACAATAATCCGATCAGCCAGGCTTAACAGTGAGGTACGGTGAGTAATAATCAGCATGGTTTTACCGACTGAATATTTTTCCAGCCGCTGTTTCAGTGCTTCTTCGCTGGAATGGTCCAGTGCGCCGGTCGGCTCATCAAGTAGCAGTAATGGCGGGTCATTGATTAATGCTCTGGCAATAGCAACAGATTGACGCTGGCCGCCTGAAAGTAACTGACCATGTTCACCAACGGGCATATTAAATCCGGCAGGGTGGCGATTGACAAAAGGCAGCAGACCGCTGATTTCTGCTGCTCGTATAATTTGTTCATCTCTGGCCTGACCGGCAGCAGTAACGATATTATCGCGCAGGCTGCCAAAAAACAGTGAGATATCCTGTGGTACATAGCCGATATTACGGCGCAGTTCTGTGGGATCCAACTGGCGTAAATCGATACCATCAACCAGTATCGCTCCGCTTTCAGGTTCGTACAGGCCAAGAATCATCCGTTCAAGCGTGCTTTTGCCTGAGCCATTTTTTCCGATGATTGCAACATGCTCGCCTGCACGGATTTTAAAGCTGACATCATTCAGTGAATGAGATTCTGCTGCAGGATATTTAAAACTGACATGGCGGAATTCAATATCACCTTTCAGAACAGGGCGGCTGATCCATTGCTTTTCTGCCGGGCGTTCAACTTCACGAGCCATAATTTCTTCAAGTGATTGTAATGAGGTTGCAGCGTTGTGGTACTGTGCCAGTAACCCTGCCGCCTGACTGACTGGCCCCATAGCACGTGATGACAGCATGTAAGCGCCAATCAGCCCGCCTTGGGTCAGTTGTCCATCTATCAGCAGATAAACACCGGCAATCATAATAATGATAGAAACAAGGTTCTGAATCAGCATGGCACTGCTGCTGATTGATGAAGATAAAAAGCGCATTTTTGCGGCAGTGCGGCTAAGGAAAATTGTGGCTTCCTCCCACACCGATTGCACACGGCTTTCAGCATTAAAGCTTTTTACGTTTTCCAGCCCGGACAAACTCTCGACCAGTGTTGCATTGCGCATAGCACCTGCCCGCATAGAGGCTTCTGCCAGCCCCTGCATTTTCTGCTGTGTCATCAGCGCGTACAGAATAATGCAGACAATACCAGCCAGAATTGGCAATACCAACGGCCAGCTGATTAACGCAATGATTATGGTAAACAGCAGTACAAAAGGCAGATCGACCAGAGCAGTTACAGTAAGTGAACTGGTAAAGCTGCGCACAGATTCAAATGACTGGATATTGGAAACGAATGAACCGGTGGATTCTGGCCGGTTAATCATTTTCATGCCAAGAACCCGCTCCATAATACCGGAAGACAATTTGATATCAGCCCGGCTGGAGGCAAGGTCAACAAACCAGCTACGCATCAGCCGTAGCAGCAGATCAGCACAGAGTGCAATGACAACCCCGGCGGACAACACCCACAACGTATCAGTCGCGTGATTGGGGACTACCCGGTCGTAAATATTCATTACGTACAGCGGCATAGCAATAGCAAACAGGTTAATCAGAATAGCAGCCAACAGAATATCACGGTACAGTGTCCGGCTTTCAGCAATGACGCCCCAGAACCAGTGGCGATCACGCAGTTTACGGATAACCGGTGCTCTTTTGTCGAAATGAAATTCCGGGCGGCAATAAATCAACTGCCCGCTGTATTTTTGCTGTAATTCTTCTATCGGCAACGTAACGCTGGTTTCAGGTAAGTCCGGATAAATAATGTCTGCTTCACCGGTTTGGGGCGAAATCCGTTGGATAACACAGCAGGTTTTATTCTGCAGCAGAAGTATGGCTGGTAGTAAATCTGTATTGATGTCAGCCAGACTGCGATTCAGAACACGGCTACTGAACCCCACCCGGCTGGCAGCTCTTTCAAACACCGATGGTGTCAGCAAGCCTTTGCTCAAAGGCAGCCCCGCGATCACTGCTTCGCGGGAAAACGGCCGGTTATGCGCTTTGGCTATGATAGCCAGACAGCTGGTCAGTGCTCCACCGGATTGTTCTGCTTGCTGCTCCACAGTATGTAATTCCCCAATGTGGTATGGTCAGATTTCTGGCCTGTCCACTGGAGCAGGCCAGTTATATCAGCTGCTCAGCGGGCCGTAATACGGGCTTCCGTCCGGCGGTTCTGGCTATGGGCCTCTTCCGAGTCACCATTCAGTTTCAGTACTGTTGCGGCATAACCTGTCGCAG
>CAZXTH010000082.1:0-2448 GCA_964643585.1 uncultured Pseudoalteromonadaceae bacterium | reverse complement strand
CTGTCGGCCGCTATGCCATATTTATCCCGCAGCATTCTGGCAACCGCATCAGCACGACGCTGGGAGAGCAATCTGTTATACCAGTCTTTTCCAACAGCTGAAGTGTGACCTTGAATTTCAACGACAGTATTCGGGTAGCGTTGCAGATAGGAAGCCAGCTCTGTGACTGCAGGTTCGTCTGACGGGCTGATAATGTCTGAGTTATGCTCGAACAGGATATTCAGAGTGACATTGACTTCACCAGCTGTGAAGATTGAACAGCCTTTGCTGTCAACTTTGTCGCCTGCCGGAGTATCAGGGCAATGATCCAGATAGTTCGGCACACCATCATTATCATCATCACGCAGCGAGCCAATACTTTCGTTTACATCATAAGCAGGACAGGCCGTAGCAGGGTCAACCGTAATATGTTCAGCGCCCAGGTCTGACAATGTTGGTAAACCTTCACGCACAACTTCAGTTGCTGGTAACAGCTGCCCCATACCCGTCAGTGTTCTGGCAACAGCGATTGTCAGATCATTGTTGGCATTAGCATAGGCGCGGCTGGCCTGGAAGTATTCATTTTCGGCATCCAGCATATCCAGCAAGGTACGCTGACCGATATCAAACTGATCTTTATAAGCCGTTCTTACTTTATCTGACGACAAGCGGTGCTGGTTCAATACTGGCAATTGTTCACGGATTTTGCGGGTATCGTTATAGGCAATTTGCAGGGTTTGTCTGATATCAATACAGACTTTGTCACGCAGATCTTTGGCGACATTTACCTGTTCTGCTGCACGGCGTAGGGTGGCACGGTCCCGGCCGCCATTGTAGAAATTGTAACGTAGTTCAAGGCCTACGCGGCCTTCTGCCTGATCATTGCGGAAACCCAGGTCATCATAGTTTTGTACGCCATACCGCGCTGTCAGATTCAGGCGTGGTTTGAAGTTAGCTTTTTCTGAGCCGATAGCAGCTTCTGAAGCATTAATATTACGCAATGAAGCATGATATGACGGGTTTGTCTGGTAAGCCTGTTCTAATGTTTGCGTGACAGATGGCGGTAGTTGTCCGGCTTCCATGATTGTCGGATGAAGCGTTGTGGCAGGAAGCTGACCGATAATACGCAGGTAACGGGCGCTGACATCATGCAGGTTAGCAATCTCAACAACCAGATTAGATTCTGCCAGTGATAAACGGCCGCTGATTTGTTCCAAATCGGCTGCACGTGCTACGCCGGCTTTACTACTTTCTTCTATCTGGCGGTAAACCGTAACGTGTTTTGCCAAGTTCTCTTCAGCCAGCCTGACCAGTTCACGATAGCGCAATACATCCTGATAAGCTGTCACTGCACCAAGAGCAGTGTTATCTACCGCATCCAGCAGTTCAAAATAACGCACCAGTTGCATACGGCTAAAGCGTTTTACTTCACTGCGGGTCAGTGAACCATCATATAGCATCTGGTTTAAGGACAGTTCTGCATAGGCTCCGGTAAACTCACGGTTCGGACCATAATCCCTGCGTTGATAACCATAACCAGAGTTAAGGTCTACAGTAGGTTTATAACCTGCACGGGCTGCATCAATATCATAAGCAGAAGATAAGAACTGGTGCCATTTTTCCTGTACTTCGGGATTGGACTCAATAGCCAGACGGGTTGCTTCTGCAAGCGTAATCTGTGAAGCCGAAACTGTTGATGAATTGAACAACAAGAAAATAGCTGCTGCTACCGCAGTAAAGGGTTTTTTCACGTCCATTGTGCTCCCGAACTGGAAATGCTTTTTATATTGTACCCCGATTGTATTTAGCGATATTGATGCTAATCAATCAGAATATGAATTAATAATTCCTGAAATACTATCATAAACCGCAGATTTTATTCAATTAATCTAATGTAAAAACACATTTTATCAAATATCGGACATCCCTGTACTTCAGTCCAGTATTTTCGCTTTTATTTCTGGCGTAATCTTTATAACAGTAAAAATTTATATTCTATCCGATGAGCGGTTACGCCAGATTAAGGAAGCGAAAATGAGCGATATTATTGCGATTGTCAGTAAAGTAGAAGGTAACGGAACTATTACCGATACTCATGGCGTAACCCGACCGGTTGAGGTAGGAGGATATCTGTATGCTGGTGATGTTATCCGTACAGAAAGCTCTGCTGTAGCAGAACTGGAGCTTGGCAACAACGAATTGCTGCAACTGCTGGGCGGACAGGAACTTGAAATTACACCATCAATGCAGCCTGAGCCCGATGCTGATGTCACTGAGAATCAAATAGCTTCAGACAGTGTTGACGATATTCTGGCTTTGCTGGAAGGTGAAGGTGACCTGCTTGAGCAGTTAGAAGCTACTGCCGCCGGAACTGATGCTGGGCCAAGCGGAGAAGGCAGTAACTTTGTACGCTTGGTTCGTATCGTTGAAAATATTGATCCTATCAGTTTTAACCTGACCTCCTTTGTT
>CAZXTH010000081.1:0-11355 GCA_964643585.1 uncultured Pseudoalteromonadaceae bacterium | reverse complement strand
TTGAAATGAACACCCGTATTCAGGTAGAGCATCCTGTAACTGAAATGATCACTGGTGTTGATCTGATTAAAGAGCAGCTGCGTGTTGCCTCAGGTATGCCTCTGACACTGAAGCAGTCTGATATTGTTATTCGTGGTCATGCTATCGAATGCCGTATAAACGCTGAAGATCCGGTAACGTTTATCCCTTCACCGGGTAAAATTACCCGCTTCCACCCTGCAGGTGGTAATGGTATTCGTTGGGATTCTCATATTTATGCAGACTATACCGTTCCACCAAATTACGATTCAATGGTTGGTAAGCTGATTACTTACGGCGAAACACGCGATATCGCTATCGCCAGAATGCGTAATGCATTGGACGAGTTACTGGTTGCTGGTATTAAAACCAATATCCCACTGCACAAAGATATTATGACCGATACCGAGTTCAATAAAGGCGGGACTAATATCCATTATCTGGAGAAAAAGCTGGGAATGCATTAATCCCACTTTTTTCCATGAAGAAAGCTGTGCCAGTTAAACACTGGCGCAGCTTTTTTATTTGCAGCCTAAATAGTATAAAATGCCGCAATTTCAGCATCAGGAAGCCGCTATGCCCTGGATACAACTTCGCATCACCACTACAGAAGAAAAAGCCGAACAGGTCAGCGATATGCTGCAAGGCTGGGGGGCCCAGGCTGTCAGCTTTGTTGATGCACAGGACACTCCTATTTACGAGCCAATGCCCGGCGAAGTGATTTACTGGGCTAAAACCATCGTTGTCGGCTTGTTTGATGCCGAACATCCGATGGATAAAGTACTGGCTAATTTGCAAAAAGTGGCATTATTCCGAAATGGCTGTGAATACAAGCTGGAACAACTGGAAGATAAAGACTGGGAGCGCGAGTGGATGGATAACTTCCATCCGATTAAATTCGGTAACCGCTTGTGGGTTTGCCCAAGCTGGCGCGATATCCCCAATCCAACAGCAGTGAATGTATTGTTAGACCCAGGACTGGCTTTCGGTACAGGCACCCACCCTACTACTGCACTGTGTATGCAATGGCTGGACGAGCATATTCAGCCGGGCCACACTGTGGTCGATTTTGGTTGCGGTTCAGGCATTCTTGGCATTGCGGCACTGAAGCTTGGAGCCCAAAGAGTCGTAGGGATTGATATTGATCCTCAGGCGATTGAAGCCAGCACAGCCAATGCAGAACGTAACGGCGTTGCCAGCCAGATAGAGCTATATCTGCCTAAGAACCAGCCCTCACTGCAGGCTGATGTTGTTGTTGCCAATATTCTGGCCGGCCCCCTGGCTGAACTTGCAACCGTTATCAGCAGCTATGTGCGCCCAGGTGGCTTACTTGCTCTTTCCGGTATTTTGCAAAGTCAGGCAGAGAACGTCATTGCCGCTTACACAGCGGAATTTGACTTCGACCCGGTTGCTGAACAGGAAGAATGGGTAAGGCTAAGTGCCCGGAAACGACTCAGTTAACCAGTGAAACAGCTGTTATAGCCTTTTTACGCTGACGCTTTTGTGCATACATTTCTGCGTCAGCACGCTTTAACAGCTGTTCAGTGTTGTCTTCCGGTTTTGCCAGAACCAAACCAATACTGGCTCCGCCGTAAGACAGTAATTGCTCACCTATATCAAACTGCCCGCTTGTACAGCTGAGTAGTTGCTGATACAGAGAATCCCTGGCCTGAGCTAAATCATCTCCGATCAGATAGCCTACGACGACAAATTCATCACCACCGATACGGGCAGTAAAATCACCTTCCCGCCGACCCGCCAATAAAGCAGCAGTGATTGCCAGAAGAAAGCGATCCCCCGCATCATGGCCAAAGTTATCGTTTATCTGTTTGAAATTATCCAGATCAATATAAGCGACAAAGATCGTGGTGCCATTACGGTTGCTATTGGCCAATGCTCGCTGTAATTCTGCGTGCAGAGCCCGCCGGTTTGCCAGCCCGGTTAGCGGATCTGTCAGCGCCACACTACGGAACAAACGGTTCTCTTGTTCCAGAACCTGCAATAGTTGCTCTCTTTCAACCTGCATTGCAATAATACGTGCCATAAGTTGCAGCAGCGTTATACTGGCAGCACTCACTTCTACCTGACACTTACTTGCACCACAAATAGTACCGTAAATCTGGCCATCGGATAATGTTACAGGAGTACTCAGATAGCTCCTGATACCAAGTTCTCTTGCTGCACCCGAGTCCCCCCAGCAGCTGCTGATATCTGCAACGCAAAATTGTTGCTCTGCCAGCGCTCTCTTACACAAAGAATCCTGCCAATCTACCGCCAGCCCTTCGGGAATACATAAATCACCGGCATTTAAAGCATACAGCACATGCTGTTTATCATGGTGTAAATCAATACGGGTCAAATAGGCAGATTCTAGTTCACTGGCTTGCTGCAATAGCTGCAATAATGAACGAACCTGCGTTTCCAGTTCCTGTTTTGCCAGCGAATGTTGAAGCTCACCTATCAGCGTTTCGGATGACAACATGCCTGTGTCCTTCAGCTATAACAGTGTTTACAGGCTATCATTTGTTAACAATTCGCGCAAACAGGAACAAGCGATTGGCGGCAGTTTCTGTGCCCTTTCACATCTAACTTCGCCATAAGCAGCGACTGATTTCATACCACAGGCAGTTTACCCTATAAAAGGAACATGAAAATTATCAGCCGCTTAGAGATTGTCAAGACAACTACAGCCAATAAATTTACTATTTTGCTTAAATAATAGCCTTTGCTTTACAGCAAAAAATCCGTAAACTTAGCGCCCCTTAAGGGGAGCCTTAGGATTCAGTGGTGCGCATAGGTTCATATCAGCTAGCAAATCAGGTTATCTGCGCTCCGATGGCAGGAGTCACCGACTATGCCTTCAGAGAGCTGTGTCGTCGTTTTGGGGCAGCGCTGGCAGTTTCTGAAATGCTATCGAGTAACCCGCTGGTATGGCAAAGCGAAAAATCGCAGAACAGGATGAACTGTCATCTGCAGGAATCAGGTATCCGCTCTGTACAGATAGCAGGTGCCGATCCGCAACAGATGGCAGAAGCTGCGCAGTATAATGTCTCTATTGGTGCCGAGATAATCGACATCAACATGGGATGCCCGGCAAAAAAAGTGAATAAGAAGCTGGCTGGTTCCGCCTTATTGCAGTACCCGGAACTTGTTACGCAGATTATTCAGGCTGTTGTCAGGGCAGTAGATGTACCCGTAACACTTAAAATACGGACAGGCTGGGAGCCGGACAACCGCAATGGTGTTCAGATAGCCCGTATTGCCGAAGACAATGGTATTCAGGCTCTTGCAGTACATGGCAGAACCCGCAGCTGTATGTATAAAGGCGAAGCCGAATACGACACCATCAAAGCGATTAAGCAGCAGGTGTCAATACCGATCATTGCCAACGGTGATATTACCAGCCCGGAGAAGGCGCGTTATGTGCTGGATTACACCGGGGCTGACGCAATAATGATCGGACGGGCCGCTCAGGGGCGCCCCTGGATTTTTCGTGAAGTTGTTCATTATCTGGCAACAGGAGAAAATCTGGCCGCTCCCGATATCAGCGAGATTCAGCATGTAATGCTGGAACATGTGCAGGGATTACACCGTTTGTACGGTGAGCTTCTTGGCCCGCGCATTGCCCGTAAACATGTGGGATGGTATTTGGCTGAGCACGATGTGCCCGGCATTTTTCGTAGTGAATTCAACGCCATTGAGCAGGCACAAACCCAGCTTGATGCGTTAAATGATTATTTTCATAAACTAGCAGCAACCTAATGTAAAAGAGAAAAGCAATGTTTAATCAGAACGTTACTTCGCCATTTATCACTAACGCCCATGTACAGACTCAGGAAAAACCACAGGCACTGAGCAGCGCCGTACAAAAAGCTGTTGCCAACTATCTGCAACAGTTGAACGGACAAGATGTCAACGACCTGTACGAACTGGTATTATCTGAATTAGAAAAACCATTACTGGAAGAAGTAATGAAATATACCCGCGGCAACCAGACCCGTGCTGCTAACCTGATGGGTATTAACCGCGGCACTCTGCGTAAAAAACTGAAACAATACGGCATGAGCTAATGCCACGCAGGGTTAGCCCTGCAATAAAGCACCTTCGGGTGCTTTTTTATTTCCTAAAATGATCATTCAATTTCCAGTTAATTCAGCAAAAGAGAGTTTAAGCAATGACGACACTTCGCCCTATTCGTCGCGCACTGTTAAGTGTGTCAGATAAAACAGGCATTGTAGAATTCGCCCGTGCTCTGGCAGCACAGCAGGTAGAAATCCTGTCTACCGGCGGTACCGCAAAATTACTGTCCGAAAACGGCATTGCCGTCATTGAAGTTTCTGACTATACAGGCCATCCGGAAATTATGGATGGCCGGGTAAAAACCCTGCACCCGAAAATTCATGGTGGCATTCTGGCCCGCCGTGGTACTGACGAAACGGTAATGGCAGAAAACAACATCGGCCCTATCGATCTGGTAGTAGTAAACCTGTATCCGTTTGCCGCAACAGTAGCTAAACCGGGTTGTACGCTGGAAGATGCGATTGAAAATATCGATATTGGTGGCCCGACAATGGTACGTGCAGCGGCTAAAAACCATAACGATGTCACTATCGTGGTAAACGCTAAAGACTATGAACTGGTCCTTACAGAGATGCAGGCAAATAACGGTGCAACCACACATGCTACCCGTTTCAGCTTAGCTATTAGCGCTTTTGAGCACACTGCACAATATGACGGAATGATTTCTAACTACTTTGGTACCATGCTTCCGGCTTATGAGGCTCAGGAAGATACAACCAGTAAATTTCCACGTACCTTTAACGCCCAGTTTGTTAAGAAGCAAGACTTACGCTACGGCGAAAACAGCCACCAGCAAGCTGCTTTTTATGTTCAGGCAGATGCAGCTGAAGCTAGTGTCTCCACGGCACAGCAGTTACAGGGGAAAGCTCTGTCATACAATAATATCGCCGATACTGATGCAGCACTGGAATGTGTAAAAGAATTTGCCGAACCAGCCTGTGTTATCGTTAAACATGCAAACCCTTGTGGTGTTGCTATCGGTGATTCAATTCTGGCAGCCTATAACCGTGCCTACCAGACTGATCCAACTTCAGCCTTTGGCGGCATTATTGCTTTTAACCGTGAACTGGATGAAACGACGGCTAAAGAAATTGTTAGCCGCCAGTTTGTTGAAGTAATTATCGCGCCAACAGCTACCGATGCAGCAATTGCTGTGGTTGGTACCAAGCCTAATGTTCGCTTACTGGTATGCGGCGCATTCTCAGCAGCCGCATCTGCGCTGGATATTAAACAGGTCAACGGCGGTATTTTGCTGCAAGACCGTGATCAGGCCAAAATTACCGCTTCAGATCTGAAAGTTGTGACTAAACGCCAGCCAACCGAACAAGAATTACAAGACTTACTGTTCTGCTGGAAAGTAGCAAAATTTGTGAAGTCGAATGCCATTGTTTATGTGAAAGACAGCATGACAATTGGTGTCGGTGCAGGCCAGATGAGCCGTGTATACAGTGCAAAAATCGCAGGCATTAAAGCCGCTGACGAAAAGCTGGAAGTAAAAGGCTCGGTAATGGCATCTGATGCCTTCTTCCCGTTCCGCGATGGTATTGATGCAGCTGCAGCTGCGGGTATCACTGCAGTAATTCAGCCTGGCGGTTCAATGCGCGATGCTGAAGTTATTGCCGCAGCTGATGAGCACGGTATGGCAATGGTTTTTACCGGTATACGCCATTTCCGCCACTGATTAACTGGCATAAATGAAAAACAGGGGCCTTATAAGGCCCCTGTTTTTTTATTCAAAAACGCATCAGAAACGGTAATTCAATCCTAATGTCATCAGAGACACATCAGATTTAAACAGACCTTCATCTTCATCCTCTAATTCCGGCAGAATAGTATATTCCGCTACCACGCTCAGGCTGTCAGATAAATGCAGGGCTGCACCACCGCCATACTGAAAGCCTTTCTCTGTACTGTGGTTACGTCTTTCTGCTCCAAGAATGTTGTAATCAAAGGCATAGCGGGTTTCACCATAACCAGCTGTACCAAAAACTGAGAAATACTGCCCTAACGGGATGCTGCCTTTAGCAACCAGCGCCATATGGCGATCAATTTCGAAACGGGCAGAATCATCTCCGCTGAATAAGTTTTCATGCTCTACACCAACAGCATAGCGGGCTTCGAGCGACAAAAACTGACTCAACTGATAACCAGCATTTACACCGGCTACACCAAATTTCGCATCAGCATTGCCGATATCTGATTCAACCTCAACCTTGTGCTGACCATAATGCCCGCCAACATAAAAGCCGCTGTTCTGAGTTTGCGCGTATCCTGCAGTGGAAAAAATAGCACCAATAATAGCGACTGTAGGGACTAGCTTAAACATAGTGACTCCTTGCATCGGTAGTTAGTGTCACTTACAGGTATAGCAACCGGTGTATGAATCAACTATTAATGGGAACAAAACCTTTGATACCGCCAACTCTACTTATCTGCGCGAAAGAGTGAGATAATTTCACCTGTGGGGTTTATCATTGCCGAAGTAGTGATAATAGAGTGTAGTGAGAATAGAGAGTAGTGATAATAAACATGCTCTCCGATTCAGAACAACGTTACAAAACAGGGCTATTAAATATGTTCAGCAGAGTTTTTGTCTTTTTAATTGCAACATCCTGCTCCTTTGGCGCTTTAGCATCTGAACAGTGCACTTCTCTTGAAAGCTGCGATGATGTCACTCTGGCAATTGCAGCACAAATTACCGCTGCGCAGAATATCTGTACCAGGTTAGCCCCTCAGTACAGCTCACACTACGCTGATGCAGTTAATAAACTGATTGCTGCTGAAGCAGATGAATATGAAAAAGCAAAAACAGCCCCGGTTTTTGCAGAGGCCGTACAGCTACTTGAAGCAGAACTTTCAGAAAAGCCGCAGGAAAAACTCCTGCGTGAATGTAAGGCCTTGCTCAGAAAACACCATTAGGTGTGGTAGAACACCACTACTCTTTCGCAATCACACCTCGATTGCAATTTTTTCAGGTGATTCTTGAGCTCTTAGAACCTGTTTCAGATCTCGCGAACGAAGGTTATGCAAGGCAAAACAGATTCTTAGCTACTGGTGCTGATGCAGTTACGCCCATCCGATTTTGCCCGGTATAATGCCGTATCCGCAGCAAACAATAATGCATCGCATGTACGGTATTGGCCGCTAACCTCACAGGCAATTCCCTGGCTGACACTGATTCTGACATGATCCGGCAAGCCCTGGTCGATAAAACGCAAAGCCTGAATACTCTGCTGAATTTGTCTTGCCACTGCTATCGTCATAATTTCGCTGTGATGCGGTAAAATTACCGCAAACTCTTCACCGCCAAAACGAGCAGATATAGCAGTCTGATCAGGCATTGCATTTTGCAACACTGCAGAAATTTTTCTCAGGCAGGCATCACCGTGAATATGCCCATATAAATCATTAAACTGTTTAAAGTGATCAACATCGATAATAAGAACCGCCAGAGGATTACGCTTATTGGTACAATACAGCCATTGTTCACGCAGTTTTTCATCAAACGCGCGGCGATTGGCCAGCCCGGTTAATGCATCTGTTGCTGCTAACGTACGTAACTGCGTGAATTCAGCTTTATAGCGGGTCATGTCGCGGATAACCAACACCAGCTTATGCTCAGGTGAAGGTAAATAAGATACTGACAGCTCAACATCTTTTACCGTGCCATCAGCACAGATAACCGCCATTTCAGAAGGGCTGAGCTGCAAAGGTAACACCCGGGCCCTGACTATCTGCACAATACCCTGATAATGCGCCTGATGCCGCCCGACCAGAAAATCAGGCCAGTATGCCCCAATCAATGGCTGCTCAACACAATTGAGTAATAATGCGGCTTTGGTATTGGCACATTCAATAATGCCATCTGAACCAACAACCAACACAGCTTCTGCAAGATACTGGATAAAACTGGAGATATCGTTGCCGGACTGCACTGCATCAGCTCCGGCAACACTGGTTGTTGCCTGCCACAGCATATCGTCATTCAGTGCCTGTGGCTGAAAGTTGTCAGCTCTTAATGCTTTCCCTGCCATTTTTTGCTCCATCAGTATTATCCGGCAATGGACATACTGTAGCAATCAACAAGCAGATTAACCTTCCGACAACCTTACGAAATAAGCATATGATTTTTAAGTTATTTAATCAGTCTTGATTACGATTAGTAATCTGTGGATCAGGGCTAATCAGCAATAAGCCACTATTGTTATGGCGTAAAATCAGCTGGAATTTGGTTACACCACTGACATTATCATAATCTACCAGAAATATTTTGCGGCCATTATCAGCCACCGTTACGGCATCAATAATGCCATCAAAAGGGTTTATAAAACCTGCACCAACAAAAACAAAACCGTCGGATTCAATCAGCTCATAGGTAATAATCTGCGGGGATTCCACTACCACATTACCGTCACAGATTTTGCCACCTTTCCAGTAGCTGAATTTAGGCTCTTTCTCACTGTTTAAAGTAATTTTTACCTGAATGGTTTGAATTTCCTGAAGAGTAGCTTTAGTCATTATTATTCACCTGATATTTGGGTTGTTTGCTGTAGTACATCAAGGACTAATCCCTGCGACATCACTCGTTGTAACACACCCGGATGCTGATCCAGCTCCCCTAAACAACTTAACGCCTGCGCATAGGGGTAAAGATAGCGCGGATGATGATCAATATGCTGTATTGGATCTAACAATTCAACAACCTTTTGACATAAAAGCTGACTTTCATTTCTCTGGTTTATATAACGTAAATGATTTGCCTGTAATAGCAGAACATCGGCATATATCGCTAATGATTGTTTTGAACCCGTCATAAACAATTGCTCAAAATGAGCAATTGCAGGTTGTAATACTGATGCACTTTGTTGCCATTGACTGATTCTCTGATAATAACGGGCCGTTTCCCAAGACCATTCCGCATGCAACATATCAAACCGGCTTTGCTGGGCAAAACGTTCTTTCTGGCTATTTAACCATTGTTGTAATTCTTCAGGGTGATAATTAATACGCCGATCAATCAACTCCATATTGAACCGCATTAGTTTCAGCTTTAAACGAAATAAGTCACGCAACCAGATTTCATTATCAGCATCAGCCTGCAAGGCCTGATTAATAAGCTGATGTGCCTGATAAGCCTTTTCAAAGGCTTGCTGGTACTTGCCCTGATAGGCATAAAGTGAGGCTAAAATGTCATAACTGCTGAATACTTTATCCAGTAAATAGGCATCAGGCCTGATACGATGGCTGAACGCTTCAAAATCGGCCTGAATCTGCAAGTGTACGTCTATTGCTTGTTGTATTTCCCCTTCAGCTATGGCGGCACTGGCTAGCCAGGAACGGGTATCAGCAATATCTCCCAGCAATGCCATATTATCCGGTTTCTGCTCTGCCACTGCGTTTTTCAGTGCCAAAGAATAGCGGAAATAAGTCACAGCCTTACTAAATTGCTTATGCTGCATAGCCACTGATCCCAGGGAGTTATGAGCATAAGAGACCTCCATCAATGCTTCAGCATCGCCCGGCACCAGTTGCAAAAATTGCTGGCTGTATTGTAAATACTGTTTCAGATAGTTTTCGGCAGACTCCCAATCATTAGCATCATAGCGAATCTGCCCTAGCCAGAACGCATTTGTTCCTAAGGTTTTTAGTGCATCCCGGTGCTCGGGTTGCAGCTCCAGAGCCCCTCTCAAACTGCTGCCTGCGGCCAGTAAAGCAGTAACAGCTTCATCATTCTGCCCGCGTGAGTAAGCAACTTCACCAATGGCTTCCAGCGTTTGTCCATGCTGCAACCGGGCCTCAAAACTACTGCTGTCAGCCAGCTGAGGATCACTGAAATACTCCAGTGCTTTATTGCTAATGCCGTCCAGTAAATCCATACGACCAATACTACGTAACTTGTCCGCAAAATCCCCCACCATAAATCCCAGCAGATTTTCGGCTGCCAAACGTTTTTGCTGCGCCAGCTGTTCCGATTGCTGGCTTTTATAACTCATCAGAATTGCCATAAAAGTCAGCGTTACCAGCACCAGCGCGGTCCCTATACGCCCCCAGCGTAATAACCAGGCACGTCTGGCTGATGCAGCAATAAAATCCTGCTCTGGCTTATCCAGCGTAAACAAGCGGTTTCCGGCAAGCTGCAAAGCCTGTTGTAGCGGTTTGCCTTCCGCCAGCAGATAAGCACGGTTACGCCCTTCATCCTGCCAGCGACGAGTTAAATGGTGTAAACGGCTTTTCACACTCAGGCTATCGTAATGCTCATTTATCCAACTGGTTGCCCGTGGCCAGCGCCTCAGCAAAGCTTCATGCGCAATACTGAAACAGGCCTCACCATTTTGCAGATGTGATACAAACAGCCTGTGCTCAACCATTGCTGTCACCAGTCCATGCTCAGCTGCACATTCCAACTGCCCCCAGCGGGCACTACGGCTGGTAACCGCTTTCTCATCTTCCCGTAGTGTTACCAGCAGTGATAATACTCTGGGTAAACATTCCTGCTCTGCAATATCCAGCCCGGCCAATGCCTGTTCAGCATTTTTACCAATAGCGCCTTCTATGCCACCGAGTTCGCGGTAAACCGACAACAGCATTTTATTGTCGCCGCTACGACGTAAATAAAGTTCCTGCAACGTATATTGCAGCATTGGCAAAGCATCCGGATTAGAAGCCGCATCCGAGCAAAGCTGTTCATCCAGCGGCACAGCTGTTTGAGGATCACTATCCCATTGCAACCCGGCAGCAACCGCTGGCAAACGAATCATTTGCAACAGCTCGGTTCTTGAAGGCGGGGCAAGATCGAAATGCGCACCCCTGGATTTACCGGCCATTAGGCTGGGATAATTAACCAGCAACGGGTAAAACTCATTACGGCAGGTACTAAGCACCAGTACTGCGCCACTAACAGCCAATTGCTCCAGCAAGCTTACAAACTGGGCTCGCTCTGCTTCATCAAATAATGGTGAGGATAATAAAACTTCCAGTCTGTCGGCAAAGAGCGCCAGCCTGTATTTAGCATCATGTTGCTCAGGCAAAGCGTTCAGTAACTGTGTAATAATCAGGTCAGGAGACTGTAGCAGCTGTTCAGCTAACCCGGCGGCACTATAATCGCGCAGAACCGGTTCATCGTTAATTTCCCAGTCCAGTAATGTGCCCGCCAGGTTCAGCATCAACTGCCCTTTGCCAGCGTCTGCCAGATCCAGACAACAACTGGCAACAATTCTGACACCATCAAATCCCTGAGGCTGCATCAGGTTGGGTAAC
>CAZXTH010000080.1:2599-11371 GCA_964643585.1 uncultured Pseudoalteromonadaceae bacterium | reverse complement strand
CCGCTTTTTACATAGAGACGGTTGCCATGGTCAGAACCCATACAATCCACCATTTGATTTGATACCAAGACTTATCCCATAAATTGCTAGCTCAGCTGATAGAGCACCGCCCGCTTTTTACATAGAGACGGTTGCCATGGTCAGAACCCATACAATCCACCATTTGATTTGATACCAAGACTTATCCCATAAATTGCTAGCTCAGCTGATAGAGCACCGCCCGCTTTTTACATAGAGACGGTTGCCATGGTCAGAACCCATACAATCCACCATTTCATTCGATACCAAGACTTATCACACTGATTGTTAACTTAGCTAAAAGATCACCGCCCACTCTTTGCACGGAAACGGCTGTTACTGGTTCGAATTCGATACAATATTCACCACTTGATATAACGACTCATCCTATGGATTGTTAGCTCGTGCCGGGAAAACTTCCCGCTATTCACTAAAACACTGTTACTGCCGTGCCCGAACCAGTACAACCCAGAACTATTTTTACTGTACATTTATCCGTTTAACGAAGAAAAGCCTGATACATTTTCAGAGCGATTTTTAAATTAGCTTTCTAAATGCTTAATACCTCATCAACGTTGCAATAGATAACCAACCCGCACCTAATGTCCAGAAAACAACCAGATCTCCGCGCGCTATCTCATCATTTTTTAATGCTTCATGAAAAGCAATTAACGGACTGGTTGTTGCAGTATAACCATAACTACTGCTTACCCTTTTCACTTTATCGATATCGACATTAAGCCTCTCGGTTATCTTAGTAATATTTGAAGAGCTATATTGCGAAAAGAGAAAAGACTTCACTTCAGTAATACTAAATCCATTTCTCTCCAGAATTTTATTTATAGAATTCACCGCAGCATCAACAATACGGTCGCTGTTAAATCCCAGATACTGAGCTTTAACTTGTAGCCCTTCCTGATGCAACTTTGATAACCCCGATCCTGGAAAAGAAAAGCTTTCTACAAACTCGGAGGTGTCTGAAAAAGTATCCGAATCCAGAAATCCATAACGGGCATAATCCTGTTTTTTCTGTAACACCACGGCCACTGCCGAATCACCTGTGGCAGCATAATAAAAAGGATCATCCGTATTATGGATATTTAGCTTATCGCTACCTATCACCAAAGCTAATTTAGCAAACGGAGTAGATTTTAAAACTTTAGTCACCTGGTCAATAGCAACAACAAGACCAGCACAATTTACATTCATGTCATAGACCAACGTCTCTTCTTTGCAACCTAATGCATTATGTATTTTCATTGAGGTTGTAGGAATGAGGTACTCAGGAGTCTGAGACACAAACACAATCATATCGAAATCAGCAGCTTTGCATCCAAAGTTCTTTATTGCTATCTCCGCAGCTGAAACAGACATACTTAACGTATTATCATTACTCTCCGGATTCAGGTTTACATATCTGTTTTCAACCCCGATGGCTTTCAGATAATTATCAACCTTGATTCCACGCTCTTTAAAGTAGTCAATATAATACTGGTTATTGATAACATCCTGAGGGTGCCAGACACCGATGGACTCTACAGCTATCGATTCAGTCAGTTCATCCTTATCACAATAAGCCACGCTCTCTTTCATGGTAAAACTCCTTAGTTCAGGTACAGGAGTTAGATGTATAGATAAAGGAAACAAGACAATCAATCAATATAACTTTTATATAAAAAATTTATTTAAATTATGTTAATTAAATAGAAAGGATAAATTTTAACTCATGGATAATGGCAATAAATTGACATAAGCAAGGCAGGACTATAACTGTGGGTATTGCTAATCTGGCCACTCCTGAAATACCGTCTTCAGTAACTTGGATAATAACAGCCAAATTATTGCTAAACATAATAAAAGAACGGGCACTATTTTCCACGGAGCATCAAGTATCACATCTTTGGGTAAACTCATTACTGTCACGACTACATCAATAAATGCAGTAAACAACAATAAACCCCGCCCCTGCTTCCAGACATAAAACCAACGCTTGTTACCTTTAGGTTTCCGCTGACTCAACGCAGCCAACAAGGGTAATAACGGTAAAGCAATTAGACAGGCCAGCATAAAATCTTGTTTCTGTGGGTAAAACAGGCCTAGCAGATCTTGTTGTTGTGCAGGAACAGTCAATACCAGAACCCAGCACAGATAAGGACGTAGTAATAGCAATAATAGCCAGTAAAACCACCGCGGTATCTGAGCCAGGCCATGGTCGTCCAACGGCCATAATCTTGAAGTCATCATTTTTAGATCATAGTTGCCGTTTACGCTGAGCCAGCATACCAAGAGCGGTGAAAATGCTCAGGCATATCCATGGCAACCACAGATTACTGAGTTTGCCCAGCTGAGAAGCTACCAGCGGGGTCAGAAAGATAGTCAGTGCGCCGTAGCCAAAAGCACAAACCAGAATAAAAATAATGGTTCGCCAGACAAAGTGCAGGTTACTGATGCTATTGCGGATAAAATGATTAAGATCATTACCAAATACCACCAGCACAGTAGCCACCATCGCCAGCGCAATGTCCCGTACGTAAGGCCGGAAAAAATTTCCCCACTGCCATAATAGATCCATAATAAAATCAGGCATGTCAAACTACTCCATACTTGTTAAACAGCTCAAGCATTTGTTGCTCATCCCAGACAGCAATATTCAGTTCTGTCGCTTTGTCCAGTTTAGAGCCAGCGTTTTCCCCGGCAATAACCGCATGGGTTTTGGCAGATACTGAACCGGATACTTTTGCCCCCAGCCGTTGTAATTTGGCTTTGGCATCATCACGCCCCATACTTGACAGGGTTCCTGTCAGCACAATGGTTTGCCCGGCCAAAGGCTGCTCTGTAGCCGCGGCCAGTTCAATATCAGGCCAGTGTACGCCAGCTTTACGTAATTCATCAATTACCTGCTGATTGTGTGGTTCGCTGAAAAAACCTAACAGATGCTCAGCCACCACAACCCCAACATCATTAACTTCTAGCAGTTGTTCTAATGATGCCTGAAGCAAAGACTCCATAGCACCAAAATGATTTGCCAGATTCAGGGCTGTAGCTTCGCCCACTTCACGGATACCCAACGCATAAATAAAACGAGGTAAGGTTGTCGGCTTTGAGTTTTCAATCGCCTGCAACAGTTTCATTGCCGATTTCTCAGCCATACGCTCTAACCCGACCAAAGCAGGCATATCCAGACGATAAATATCGGCAGGTGTTTTTACCAGCGACAGTGCAACCAGTTGATCAACCAGCTTATCTCCCAACCCTTCAATATCCATTGCTTTACGAGATACATAATGCTTAATGGACTCCTTCAACTGAGCAGCACAGAATAACCCACCTGTACAACGGGCAACCGCCTCGCCTGTTACCCGCTCAATCCGGGATTGGCATACCGGACACTCTGCCGGAAAAAGAATTTCTCTGGTCTGCTCCGGCCGCTGCTCCATAACAACTGCAACGATTTGCGGAATCACATCCCCGGCACGCCGTACAGTCACCGTATCACCAATTTTTATGCCCAGCCGGTTAATCTCATCCTGATTATGCAGGGTTGCATTACTGACGGTAACGCCCCCTACAACCACAGGTTCAAGCCTGGCGACCGGAGTAATTGCACCGGTCCGCCCTACCTGGAATTCGACATCCAGCAAACGGGTTAACTGCTCCTGCGCAGGAAATTTAAATGCGGTTGCCCAGCGAGGTGCCCGTGCGACAAATCCGAGTGATTGCTGTTGAGATAAATCTGAAACTTTTACAACCACACCATCAATTTCATATCCCAACTGGTTACGCCGGGACAAAATATGACGGTAATACTCCTGCACTGCAGTATTCCCCTGAACCAGCCTGATTTCAGGGCACACCGGTAATCCCCAGTTTTTCAGCTGTTGTAACCGCTGATAATGGCTTTTGTTATCCAGCAGTTGGTCTGCATCTTCTAGCGCACCAACCGCGTAGGCATAAAACATCAACGGGCGTTTAGCCGTTACAGCCGGATCGAGCTGCCGCAAACTGCCGGCAGCAGCATTACGGGGATTAGCAAACACTTTGTCACCATTCTGGCGGGCTTGCTCATTAAGCTTCTCAAACCCCTGAAGCGGCATAAATACCTCTCCGCGCACTTCCAGCACAGCCGGATGCGGGCCGCTGCGTAACGTTAGCGGAACCGCGCGAATGGTTCGGATATTGGTCGTAATATCTTCACCGGTATAACCATCACCGCGGGTAGCAGCCTGCACCAACAAGCCATTTTCATAACGAATACTTACTGCCAGCCCATCCAGTTTTGGCTCGCAGCAGAAGGAGAAATCATGGCTGTTGTCCAGACGATCGGCAATACGTTTAGCAAACGCCAGAAAACCTTCTTCATCAAAAACATTATCCAGCGACAACATTGGCACACTGTGGCTTACTTCTCCGAATTTAGCCAAAGGGGCAGCACCAACACGCTGAGTCGGAGAGTCAGCAGTGATCAGCTCTGGGTGTTGTAGCTCCAGTTGCTGCAGTTGCTGGAATAAACGATCATATTCCGCATCCGGTACACTGGGCTCATCAAGCACATAATATTGATAACTGTAATGGGTAAGCTGCTGCCGCAGATATTCAATCTGCTGCCGGGGAGATTGGGTCATAACAATCAGAATTCTTCAGAAAGATTAAAGGATATTGCCATAAGGGGCTGTATAAGCACAACAGCGGCCAAGCCGCTGTTGTTACCGAAAAATGATACCAGAAAAAATTAACCGTGAATCAGGCGCTGGCGCTGAAACTCACGGATTTTATCAACATAATGGCGAACGGTTTGTACTGTCAGCACACTACGCTGAACATCCAGTACCTGACCACCAAACTCTTCAGCCAGTTTCTTAGCTGCATTATGCATCAGGTTAAAATTCTGCAGCGCTTCACCAGGCCCTGGTAATGTCATAAACAGGCTTAAACCGCGGGTGGTTACTTTTTCCATATTCTCAATATCAAAAGTACCCGGGTTAAACATATTTGCCAGACTGAACAATACATCACCTGAACCCGCGCTATCCATATGACGGTGGAAAATATCCATCTCGCCGAATTTAAAACCCAACGGCAATAAAGCTGCCAGCAGGTCCTGCCCTTTTATTTCTTTATGCTCTGGCAGTAATACATAAAGGATCAGCACTTCTGATGGTTCTTCAACTGCTTCTGTTTTTTCTTTTTCAGCAACAACCGGTGAAGGTTTGCTCACCGGGCGTGCAACGTCTTTCTCCTTACGCTCTTCTTCTGATAAAGCAGAAAAGCTTAAAGACTCCTGTGGCTCATCAAAAGGTAACTCAGCCTGCAGCTCGTGCTTTTCTTCTTCAGCCACTGCATTGACTACAGGTTCGGCATCTTTCGCCGGAGCCGGGCGGTTACCTTTGATTACCCTGACTTTACCAATACCAAACTCATCAAAGCCTTCTTTATCCTGTTTTTCAGTAACAGTTTCAGATTCATCGTAAAAACGGTGTCTTGGCTTGCCCGCATTTTTGCGGACTGTCCATAAACCATGAAAAAATAAAGCGCCAATAACCAGTGCACCTAAAATAATCAGAATCAAACGAAACTCGCTGGCCATAACTCTTACCTGTTTTATTATGAGGCAGCTGCCATTTTGACAGCATCTTCCACATCTACAGCTACAACACGAGACACACCGGGTTCCTGCATCGTCACCCCCATCAGCTGTGCCGCCATTTCCATGGCAATTTTATTGTGGCTGATATAAATAAATTGTACGGTCTCAGACATTTCCCGTACCAGATTACAGAAACGCCCGACGTTTGCATCGTCAAGTGGCGCATCCACCTCATCCAGCATACAGAAAGGCGCCGGATTTAACCTAAAAATAGAAAATACTAATGAAAAAGCCGTAAGGGCTTTTTCACCACCAGATAATAAATGAATTGTACTGTTTTTTTTGCCTGGTGGCCTTGCCATAATCGTTACACCGGTTTCCAGCAGGTCATCTTCGGTTAGTTCCAGATAAGCACTGCCTCCGCCAAACACTTTCGGAAACAGCCCTTTCAGGCCATCATTAACCAGATCAAAAGTCTCTCGGAATTTCTGCCGGGTTTCTTTATCTATCTTACGAATCGCAGTTTCCAGTGTTTCCAGTGCAGCTGTCAGGTCGTCATGCTGCGTATCAAGATAACCTTTACGCTCAGCCTGTTGCTCATATTCTTCAATGGCTGCCAGGTTAATCGGCCCCAGCCGGCTTACTGCATCAATGGTTTTATCCAGTTGCTGCTGCCAGGGTTCTTCTTCCGCATCTGCCGGTAACTCAGCCAGCACATCTTTCATATTAGCCTGCTGTTCCTGCAGCAATTCCAGCATATTATTAGCCCGGACACGGTAACCTTCACTGTCCAGCCGTAAATCTTCCAGTGCTTTACGTTTCTGGTTTACCAGATGCATAATCCCCTGCTGCCCCTGCTCCAGTTCACGCATTTGCTGTTCCAGCCCGGCAAGCAGGTTCTGCTGGGTTGCCAGAGCCTGTTCGGCGTCTTCCCTTGCCAGCAACGCCTCTTGTAACTGTTCATGCAGTACTAGCTCAGGCTCATCATCACCATTAAGTTGTTCTTCAGTCGTTTGCAGACGCAATGTCAGCTGTTCAATCTGCTGTTTACTACGCAGAATACTTTGCTGTAGTGTCTGCTGCTGGCGCTGTGCTCCATTCAGTTGTACCAGCAATTGCTGCTCACGCAGCCGCTGCTGCTCAACTTGCTGACGCTGACCACTAAGATTCTGTTGCAATATACTCTGTTGTCCGGTCAGTTGCTGCTGGCTGCTGTCATGCTCAAGTAGCTCCGCAGTAGTTTGTTCAAGTTGCTGCTCTAGCTGAACGGTACTTTCCTCCAACTGGGCCTGCCGTAACTGAATCTGATCCAGCTCTGCTGCCAGCCTGAGCTGTTGCTTTTGCAATTGCTGCCATTCCTGCCGTCGTAGCAATAATGTTGTTTCCTGCTGCTGCAATAACCGCTGATGCTCAGCCTGAATAACCCGGCATTGATGTACCTGTTGTTTACTGTGTTCTAGCTGCTGTGTGCAGGCTATGAGTTGCTGTTCAGCATGATTGAGCAGTAATTGCTGGTTTTCCAGCTCCTGTTCAAGCTGCTGCAACCGCTCCTGCCGCAACAGAAAATTATCCTGTTGTGATGCTCCGGCAATTTGTAACCAGTTACTGCCCAGCCAGCTACCATCACGGCAAATGACGGATTCACCATCTGCCAGAGTCGTCAATATTTGCCGCGCCTGCTGATAATTATCAGCCAGAAGCAAACGGTTAAAAAATCCGGGGTAAATACCCGCTTCAATCACACTGGCTAATGTACCCGGTTTTGCTGCAACATCAGGTTGCCACACAACTGAAGCATCAGGTAACTGTTCTGTCGCAGGCTGCAAAGCGGCATGTTGCAGCTGCCCCAGTGCTACAGCCACGGCCAGTGCCCATCCGGGGGCAATTTGCAGCTGCTGTAACAATTGCTGTTGTTCTGCACTTTGCTGATACTGTAACTGTAAGAGGCGCTGCTGTTCCTGCTGCAGCAAATGTAATGCATTTGCCTGCTGCTGACGTTGCTCCTGCAGCTGCTGGCGATATTGCTCCTGTTCGCCGAACAGCAGCTCCTGTTGTTCTGTCGCCGCGCTGCTGATTGCCAGCTGTTGTTGCAACTGCCCCAGCTGTAATTCAGCTTCTGCAATGTGCTGAAGTAAAGATGATTCAGCCAGTTCCTGCATTTCCTGTTGCAATTGCTGCTGTTGTTCATGTAACTGGGTAAGCTGTTGTTGTTGATTTTGCAACTGTAGCTGTTGTTGCTGTTTTTGCTGCTGCAACCGGAAACCAGCCTGTTGCCATTGCTGAAATTGCTGCTGTTGATGCTGCAGACTATCTTCTGTTTGCGCCAGTTGCAGCTGCAGTTCTGCCAGTTGCTCCTGAGCCAGCTCCAGTTCAGGAGTATCCTCTGCAATTTGCTCTGCCAGCTCTGATAATTGCGATTGCTCGGCAGCAATATAGGTTTCTGCTTCACGCAGCGCCTGCTGCCCCTGTTGTAACTGTGTTGTCAGTGTCTGGCGTTGCTGACGCTGATGCAGAATCTGCTGTTCAAGCCTGGTGATGGTGGTTCCTAGTTGATAAAAACGGCTCTGTAACTGCTCCAGATCCTGCCGGGCAGTGATTGCTTGTTCCTTTAGCTCCAGCAGTACTTTCTGATCACCCAACTGGCTGGACTGGTATTTCTCCAGTTCTGTTTCCTGCTGCTGTAGCTGTTGTTCAAGTGCCGTCAGCTGATTATTGTATTTAAGCCAGCGAATCGTCGTCACTTCGGCTTTCAGCTTTCTTTCCTGTGCTTTAAGCTCTTTATAACGCTGTGCAGCACTGGCCTGGCGTTTCAGCTTCTCAATGTTTTTACCCAGCTCTTCACGTACGTCAGACAAGCGGTCAAGGTTATCACGGGTATGACGTATACGGTTTTCTGTTTCGCGGCGCCGTTCTTTATATTTTGAAATACCAGCAGCTTCTTCAATAAAGATCCGCAGTTCCTGCGGTTTGGACTCAATCAACCGGGATATCATGCCTTGTTCGATAATGGCATAACTGCGTGGGCCTAAACCGGTACCCAGAAAAATATCCGTAATATCACGCCGACGGCATTTGGTCCCATTGAGAAAATAAGTGGATTGCGCATCACGGGTTACCACCCGCCTGACAGAAATTTCACTGCGGTCTGCCATGTTACCGCTGAGCCGGCC
>CAZXTH010000080.1:0-2589 GCA_964643585.1 uncultured Pseudoalteromonadaceae bacterium | reverse complement strand
GGTGTTTGAGAACACCAGCTCAACAGACGCCTGTGAAACCGGTTTGCGCTGGGCTGAACCATTAAAAATAACGTCAGTCATGGCATCGCCGCGCAAATTTTTGGCCGAGCTTTCGCCCAGCACCCAGCGCACGGCATCAATAACATTAGACTTACCACATCCATTGGGACCAACCACAGCAGTCATCGGCTGTGGAAAAGGCACCACGGTAGGGTCTACAAAAGATTTAAAACCAGCCAGTTTAATTTGTTTTAAGCGCATTGGCCCTGACAAGCATGATTAGTTACCCGGTTATCTTCGTTATCTGTGTCTGGCTCTTTAACTGAGCAGCACAACATTCCGGCATATCCTTCTGCCAGTTGCCCGGCGTTTTTCTGCAAAGGCCAGAACACTGATTGGGTAGCATTATTAAATAGTTAGCTGTCAATGTAGCAGATTGTTCCGGCAGCTGTCACCGTAATCTTCGATTACAGCTGCGGGAACAAGATATATAAGGATAAACAGAGGGATAAAAATGATGCCCGTTGATGCTCAAGTGCCTGCCTTACCTGAAACAGACATTTTGCGGCGCCAGCGCTGCGCTTTATCTACCACCGTATTGGCTTTGAGCTTTTTGGGCTTTTTCGGAAAAACCACTACCGGCCGCGATACAATCAGATTATTCGGGTAAACCACCTGTTCATTATCTTTGGTGCGTAGCACAGTACTGAATAAATTAATTTCAGCAATGCGCCCTTCAATAAAGTTAGAGCCATCCACAACCCTTACTTCCGCTCCCTGGGTATAAGCTTTATGCCCAATCAAGATGAAAAAAGCTGTGATATTACTCAGCAACGACCAGCTGGCAAACAATGCCACACCAACTACCGCGATCATAGAAGAAGCAAGCAGTAACAGGCCGCGGATATCTACACCCCATACCACGCTGAGCACAACGACCAGTAGTACCAGCAGCAGAATATGGAATACCACCATTGCCCGCTTGTTCATTTCATCTTTCAGGTTACTGTGTGCAACCAGTTTATAAAGCAGAGGAGCAACACGGCGACTGATAATAAAGTACATCACGACAGTCAGAATACTGGCAAGAATCTGAATTGCCGTAGGGCTGAAGTGCTGCGAGATCTGCTGGAGATACTGCATAAAAGACATGTTCTTACCCTGTTAAGAAGTTATGGTTAGTCCAGATCGTTAAGCGGCCAGCTGACAATATAATCTTCAAAATCATCCAGACTGACCTGCGTTTCCGACAGGGTTTTATTACGCGCTGACATCTGTTTTTTATGCATCAGGCTTTTTTTACCGTTATTCAGCAGTGGATGCCAGTGCGGTAACCCCCGGCCTTCATGCAGACGGCGGTAACTACAGCTGGTTGGCATAAAAAAGATATCTTTCAGGTTTTCTTTCGTCAGTCTGATACAGTCAGGTACCAACTCAGTCCGTTGCTGATAACGGGTACATTCACAACTATGGCTGTTCAGGTAACGACAGGCAATATTGGTATAGTACACATGCTCGCCTTCGTGCAATATATCTGTCGGTCCTTCCAGCTCTTCATCATCAATAAGCTTATTCAGGCAACATTTCGCACAACCGTCACATAATGCTTCCCACTCTTCAGTGGTCATTTGTTCCAGTGTTTTATCTTCCCAGAAACGGGGTGTTAGTGTCATGCATTACGTTCCTGTTCAGGCAATCTGAGTTTCTGTGTATAACAAACCTGCGAGCTGCAATTTTAGCTGATCACCGGATTGTAAAGGCCCCACGCCAGCCGGAGTACCGGTAAGAATAATATCTCCTGGCAATAAGGTAAAATGTTGCGACATTTCGCTGATCATCTGAGCAATGCCACGAATCATGTTGGCACTGTTCCCTTGCTGACGCAGCTGACCATTAATATGCAAGCTAAAATCCAGTTGTTGCGGATGAGGCAATTGTTGCGCCGGAATAAAACCAGCAACAGGGCAGGCGCCATCAAATGCTTTTGCTACTTCCCATGGACGACCTAACTGTTTCTGCCGGGCCTGTACATCCCGCAGTGTCAGATCCAGAGCCAGTGAATAGCCCCAGACCGCGTCCAGCACCTCTGCCGGATTTACCCTGCTCAGCGGTTTAGCCAGCAATACAGCAATTTCCGTTTCATTATGTACTGAGCCACGATCTGCCGGAATAGCAAAAGAAGGAGCCATGCTGCACAATGCAGTAGCCGGTTTTATAAAAAACAGGGCTTCTTCTGCTGTTTTACTTTGCATTTCAGCAATGTGATCCTGATAATTCTGACCAATGCACACTACTTTACCAACAGGTAAACCAATTGGCTTACCCGTGACTGTTTGATGCTGGTACATCTTGTTACTCCTCAGCAATAATCAGATCAGCCAGATAGCCGACACTGGTCACAAAATAATATGAACGGTTCCAGTGCATCAGCGCTTTATAATTGCTATATCCCAGATATGCCCGCCCTTTTTCACCATCAGGCAGTATCAGTGCTGCATTTAAATCACGTACCGGTAAATCGCGTCCATCAGTACGGCGTACACCTAATGCCTGCCAGTCAGCCAGCGAACGCTCTGAATCATTCCAGCG
>CAZXTH010000079.1:0-11428 GCA_964643585.1 uncultured Pseudoalteromonadaceae bacterium | reverse complement strand
GCTGTTACAACAGCTACAGCCATCAGGACAGTTTGCTCTTTTGAACAAGGCATCCCATGCGCCTTTTATTTCGCATCCTGCAGAGTTTTCCGAATGGCTGGAGCAATGGTTGATAGATAGTTAAAGCAAGATAGTGCCAATGAAGCCTGCATGGATGCATTCCCGGCGTGTTAGCGTGAGTAAGGTGATGAATGTTTTAATGCTCAACAGAGTAGCATTATGGATTAGACTTTCTTTTATAGCTGTTATGGTTAATAATTAACCATTATTGGCATGGCATTAAGTGAGCATTTATGGAAATTCAGTCTGCTTTCGCTTCTGGTTTTCAGGGAGTACAACGTGGCAGTGAGCTGGTTACCGATGCTACGGTTAATATTAACCGGCAAACTACCTCAGCCCGTGAGCCGGTAGTTATACCTGAAACCGTACGCCCGTCTGCGCCTTCTCTGGAGCAGAATCTGATACAACTGGTGCAGGGAGAACAGCTTGCTGCGGCGAATGTTCGTAGTATTCAAACTGCAGATGCGATGCTTGGGGCGATTATTGACGTCCGGGTGTAATTCCAGATGATTACCTCGCATTATCCTAATGTACCGGTTTATACCTCTACCCCGCCAACCGCTATGGCCAGGCGGGACGCGTTGAGCCGTGAACTGGTTACCCCGGTACAAACTATGGAGAAAGCGGCGACAGATAAGCCTGTTGTTACTGATGAGAAAAACCGCAACACCTATACCCCTCAAAATAGTTCTCAACCTGATGCGGCAACTGAGCGTGGACAGGAAACCTCTAAAGCTGTGGAAGGGAGAGAGCAGGAACCCCATTCTGAGCGTGATGGTCGCCAGCAACAACAGCAGCAGGCCGAACAGCAGGAGATTCAGGAATTAAAAAGCCGCGATCTGGAGGTCAGGCAGCATGAACAAGCTCATGCTGCAGTTGGCGGTCAGTATGCTGCTGCACCATCTTATGAATATGAAACCGGGCCTGATGGGAAAAGATATGCGACCGGTGGAGAAGTCAGTATTTCGGTATCAGAGATTCCGGGAGATCCACAAGCGACAATCAGTAAGATGCAACAGGTTAAGGCTGCGGCACTGGCTCCGGCTGAGCCTTCTTCTGCTGACCGCCAAATTGCAGCTGACGCTACCCGTAAAATGGTGCAGGCACAAAGTGAGCTGATGAAACAACGAAGTTCTGTTATTGCTGGTTTTTATCAACGTGCTACTGAGCCCCAGACTAAGCAATACCTACAACAGGCCTGAACCTGTCTTATCGTATTTTTGTAAACTACCTTTCCTAACTAACTGATATATAAACAATCGATTAAAAATAGATAATAAAACGGCTGAAAAAAGTGCTGTAGCTACCTGTCACTGATTGTTACTGATTGTTTCTTACTTCATGCTTGCCTCCCAAAAATACCGGGTAAATGCCATCTTCCGGCAAACCTGGTAGCTATACGTTCTGCATACAGCGCAGGCTGAATACAATACAGGAAACTGCTATGGCGAGATGGCTATTAAGTTTAATCATTATTTCTCCGATTCTGGGATATAGCTGGTATCTATATATGTCGAGATCTCCGGCTGAGATACCGTTACTTCCGGTAACAACAGTCCATAATGTGGTTACGGCTACAGCAGAGCTGGACGATGGGCCTTATGCTTTTTTCGGTGAAAATGAACAGCAACTGGATCTGAAATGGGTTTGTGATGAGCAGTTAATTGAAAAAACACAGCCGGTAACCGAAGTTATTCAGCCTGTTTGCGCTTATCCGCGGGATATCCGGGTCCGCCAGCAATATTCATTAGAGCCGTTGCATCGTTACAATGCAGAACGGGTAGTGGTAATCAGCGATATTCATGGACAGTATGGCGTTATGTCCCGCCTGCTTGAAGCAAATAACGTGGTAGATAGTGCAAAAAACTGGGTGTTCGGTGACGGACATCTGGTGATTGTTGGCGATGTAATGGACCGCGGGGATAAGGTAACAGAGATCCTCTGGTGGCTTTACCAACTGGAGCAACAAGCAGAGCTCAGCGGAGGCCGGGTACATCTGTTACTGGGTAATCATGAAACGATGGTGCTGTATAACGACCTGCGCTACATCAATAAGAAATATCAGCAGGTTGCACAGATGATGGGGACCGATTACACCGGCCTTTATTCTGAAAACTCTGTGCTGGGGCAGTGGTTACGTACCCGCCCGGTTCTGGCACAGGTAAATGATATGCTGTTTGTGCATGGTGGGCTCCACCCCGATTACCTGGCACTGGGTATGTCAGTTGCTGAGGTAAATGAGCAATTCCGGCAATCACTGGGGATCCCCCGGGATAAGCTGAAAGAAGTACCAGTACTGAATTTTCTGTACGGATCTCTGGGGCCTTTATGGTACCGCGGTTATTTCAGGGAAGAGAATGGCATAACCGAGCCCTTGCTGGAGCAGCTGCTGCACACTCTGAATGTTAGCCGGGTTGTTGTCGGGCATACTTCTATGGAAGGTGTGTTCTCACATTTTAATGGCCGTGTCATCTCTGTAGACAGCAATATTAAGCGTGGAAAGAGTGGTGAGTTATTTCTGTGGAACAAGGGTAATTTATCAAGAGGTACTCTGTCGGGTGAGCAGTTACCGATGCGTCCACTGTCTGAAAAAGAAGATGAAAAAGAATAATTTCAGCTGATTTCTCTCTGGTTTTGCCGCTGCTTTTTGGTCAGCGGCTTTTTTTATCTGACTGATTTTAAAAGGATAGATATTAAATAGAGTTAAAACTGGTGAAGAATGGAGCTAAGTGTCATTGCATTGACATACAGCAGAGCGATAAACCTGCAATTGTTAACAGGCGAACATTGCAGGATGTTCTCCCGTAACAGGCCCTGATAACAGATAAGGGCAACAGAACACAATAAAGATTGCGCGACAAGAACTCGGGAACAACATAATGAATAAAAGAACACCATTGGCTCTGGCCATAAAAACAGCAGTGCTGTCGGGATTGTTCGGTAGTGCTACTTTTGCTGCCAGCAGTTTTGCACAAGATGCAACTGCAGATACAGAATCGTTAGAGCGTATTGAAGTTACGGGCTCCCGTATCAAGCGTACTGATATGGAAGGTGTGGCTCCGGTTGCTGTAATTACTGCTGCAGAAATTGAACTGAGCGGTTTCAGCAATGTGGAAGAAGTGCTGCAAGCCTCTATTGCTAATGCGGGTCGTACTATTGAAGGTAACGAAAGCAGCTGGACGCAGGGGGCTTCAACCATCAACCTGCGTGGTATGGGTGCAAACCGTACTTTGGTACTGGTTAACGGCAAGCGCGTGCCACAATATCCTGCTGCAACAGGTGGTACTTCTAACTTTGTTGATACTTCTACTTTCCCTACCAGTGCGGTAGAACGTATTGAAATCCTGACTGGCGGTGCCTCAGCCATTTATGGTTCTGATGCGATTGGTGGTGTAGTTAATATTATTCTGAAGAAGAAATATGATCGTACCACGCTGAACCTGCGCCATGAAAATCCGCAACATGGTGGTCGCGATCGTACCAAAGCTTCACTGACAACCGGTTTTGCAAGCAAGCTAGGCCAAACTATGCTGGTGTTGGAATATGCAGATGATGAAATACTTCGTGCAGGCCAGCGTGAGTTTACTCAGCGTGGTGGTCCTGATGGTACCGATAAAGACAGCTCAACTTCCGCTTACTTGCGTGACTATGACAAAGTATTTCATAACGTAGGTGTTTCAGGCTCTGCAGCTTCCTATATCACAGCAACACAGGAGCAGTGTCAGGATCTTTTTGGTGACAGAGGTATCTGGTATCCGGATGAAAGCCGTTATAAATGTCGTTACGATACAACAACAGATGACGGCTTACACACAGGTAAAAAAGAATACAACCTGGTGCTGACCCAGTCAGGCGATCTGAGCGAAACCTGGCAGTACAGTGTGTTATTGCAGGGTAGTGATAAAGAAACAACTCGTGGTAATGGCCAGAAGAGCATCAGCCCGACGTTCTATATGGACCGTGATAATCCGGGTAACTACAGCTATGATGCCACAGATTTTAACCGCACCCGTGAATTCCGGGTATATCGCCGGCTGGATGATTATGGTCAGATCCGTGATTACACCGGTAAAGAAAAGAATATGAATATCTCGGTCGGTGTTAATGGTCAGGTCGGGGAATATGATCTGGAATTAAGCTGGGCTTACGGTAAGAGTAAATTTGACCGTTATGGCCGTAACCAGATGCGTGCTGATCGCCTGCTGGATATCATCAGCTTTAACCCGGCTGACTCAGCAGATCCGACCAAATGGTATCCGATGGATAAAATGACAGCAGAGCAGGTTGAATATCTGTATGCAGAAACCCTGACAGATGCTGGTTCAGGTATGAATCAGTTACAGGCGGTCTTAACCGGTGATCTGATTGATACAGCTAATGGCCCGGTACAGTTTGCTGTATCTGCTGAATGGGCTCGTGACTGGTATTACGATATTAAAGATGAGCATACGCTGAGTGGTAACCTGTTAGGTCAGGGTGGCACTCAAGGTCGCGGTGAACGTAAGCGCTATGCTGCCGCTGGTGAACTGGCTATTCCGGTACTGGATCGGGCATCTGGTTTTGGCAAGATGGACGCCAGCATCGCTGTGCGTTATGACCGTTATGATGATAAATCTGATGTTGGGGGTGCTTTAACACCTCAAGCCGGCATCACCTATCAGCCGCATGAAGACTGGCTGGTAAGAGCGAATGCGGGGCGCAGCTTCCGTGCTCCGGATTTACACCGTATGTATGCCGGTGTGAGCCGTTCTTTCACCAGTACTACACTGAAAGTTGATCCTAACCATCCGGTTGATCTGGATGATAACTTTGAATCTATCAGCGCCGGTAACCTGAACCTGACTGAAGAAAAAGGTAAATTCTGGAATATTGGTGTGGTGGGCCAACTGACAGAGAATATCAGTACTACAGTTGATTTCTGGCGTATTTCACTGGATGGCGCGGTATACACCGAAACGGTAGATCGTATTCTGCAGAATCCGGCTTATGATATGACAGGCCAGGCTTCATCTTGTAATGATCTGACTTCTATCGGTTATATCATGCAGCAGTTACCTGGGCAGGCTTATCAGGATGTGATGTGTGTGCGTCGCGGTATTATCAACAGTGCTTATGAGGCGTCACAAGGTATCGACGGTGAAGTAACTTATAACCTGGATCTGAATGATTTTGGTAAAGTTCGTCTGAAAGCTAACCTGTCGTACACCATGAAAAAAGAGTATCAGGCATTTGAAGGTAGTGAGCGGGTAGAAGAGACCAAAGATCAGTACTTACCAGTATGGAAGAGTACCGTTTCTCTGAACTGGAGCCTGCAGGATCTGAGCGTTAACCTGAGCTGGTACTATCTGGGTACTGCTGAAGGCTGGAATACCTGGACATTACAGAATGATGCCGGCCAGAACTATCAGGATAAAGTCTGGAGCAAGCTTGATGCTTACAAGCGTCTTAACCTGAACAGCAGCTATCGTTTCAGCAAGGCGACCAAGCTGACTCTGGGTATCAACAATCTGACTGATACTATGCCACCAGTGTACGCTGAGGGGCACCCAGAGCGTAATGAGCATCCATATTATCGCAGCAATATGGGCTATAACGTCATCGGCCGTACTTTCTATGCGGCACTGGAACATCGTTTCTGATTCCAGATAATCTTAATCAGCCCCGGTAACGGGGCTTTATTCTTTTCAAGAGCAGTATGATGTTCCGTATTTCATTATTTATTATTTGTTGCTGGGTATTGCCACTCCCGGCGCATATTTATCAACAGCCTGATGCCAGATTAGCGCAGTTGGTCGATGCTGGTACCAGTATTAACTGGCAGGTTTCAGCCAGTGGTAACTGGTTACTACAAACTGAAACGGCCGCCAACCCGGATTTGAGTGCACTACCACAGGAAAGTTACGGGCTTGCAGGGCTGCTGGTTAATCCGTTACAGCTCAGTGCCGGTATTGGCCGGGGCTATAAACAAGTTGCCGTGCAGCATCTGCAGCATAACCGACGCCATCTGTTTGCAGCCGGAGAGCATGAAACATTATACAGCCCGCGTTTGTCGCCGGACGATAAATGGCTGGCCGTCGTGGTTGCGGAGCAACACGGCTTATTTATTGAGTTACTGAATTTAGAAAATGGCAAGCGCCAGCGCTTGTCGCAACGTTTGAATGCGGTAATGGGGATCCAGTTTCAGTGGCTTGCAGATAGCTCTGGCCTGATTGCTGCAACGGCACCCGCAGTGGTGACCAATATTTCGCCGGTAAAAGTCCTGCAACCTAAAGTACAGGAAACAACCGGCAGTAAATCGCCCCAACGTACACTACAGAATCTGCTGCAGTCTGAAGGTGATGCTGCTTACTTTGAGCAATTGCTGCAGACCCGGCTGGTGAGTATTTCAATCACTGGTGCCAGTTCTGTCATTGCAGAGCTGCCGCTTTATAGTTTTTCTTTATCGCCAGATAACCGGTTTATTCTGACACAGCAGTTACAACGGCCATATTCTTATCGTGTGCGGCACAGCAATTTCCCACGTTTGGCGCAAGTTTACAGTCTGTATGGCAAGAAAATTACTGACGCGGGTGCGCTAACGTTACATGAAAGCCGTAAGACCAGAACAGGTCGTAGAATTATGGCATGGCGGCCTGATCAACCATCTACTTTGTACTGGGTTGAACAAAGTAAGAGTAAAGGGCAGAAAGATGCAATATGGCACTGGGCGGCCCCGTTCTCTGCTGAGCCGGAAAAATTGTATGAAACCGAGTGGCGTTTCAAACAATTGCTCTGGTCAGATAGTCCGTTAGCTATTTTGTACGAGTCAGATTCTGATACTGAACAGGAACGGGCATGGTTTTTCCCCGAAGGCTTTAACACAGCACCAAAGCAATGGTATCAGCGGCATATAAAAGATAACAAAGCCTTACCTGGTGAACCTTTGACGGGCACTAATCATTACCAGCGGCGGGTAATACGGTTAGCCGGTGCGGGAAGTTTCTACGCAGAGTACCGGGATGCTGAAACACTGCGTACCGGGATAATAACGATCGATCCGCTTTCTGAGCAGCAACGACAAACCTGGCAGTCAGCAGATAATGCGGAAGACAGGCTGGTGCAGTTATTACCGTCGGGTGATGTGATATTCAGCCGCCAGACGCCTGTGCAGCCACCGGAGCTGTTTCGTTCAGTACAGGGTAAAGAAACCAAAATAGTCGCGAGGGTTCATCCTGCACCCGCTTATCGGAATGTTAGCCAGCAGTTTGTTGAGTACCAGCGCGCAGATGGCGTTAAGCTAAGTGGCTGGCTTTATCTTCCAGACGGGTATTCGCCAGAGCAGGGAACCCTGCCGGTACTGATGTGGGCTTATCCGCGGGAGTATGCCTCTGTTGAACTGGCAGAGCAGCGTACGGTCTCACCCCATCGTTTTGTCAGCTTCAGGCCTTCCAGCGCCCAACCTTATGTGGCGCTTGGCTATGCGGTTTTTGACCAGGTCAGCATGCCGATTATCAGTAAAGAAGATGCTTTACCGAATGATGACTTTTTACCCCAGCTTAAAGCCAATGCCGAAGCTGCGGTAAATGTACTGGTTAGCATGGGAATAGCAGAGCAGGGTAATATTGCAGTAGGCGGCCACTCTTACGGGGCTTTTATGGTGGCGAATCTGCTGGCTCATACTGATTTTTTTGCGGCAGGTATTGCCCGTAGTGGTGCCTATAACCGTACTCTGACGCCGTTCGGCTTCCAGTCAGAAAAACGCAATCTATGGGAAGACACCGGGTTATACACCGGAATGTCCCCCTTTTTGTATGCAGATAAAATTGATGCGCCGTTATTACTGATTCACGGTGAGGCAGATCCTAACTCGGGTACTTTTCCGCAGCAGTCAGTAAGGATGTTTGAGGCTTTGCAGGGGCTGGGTAAAAATGCCAGACTGGTATTACTGCCTGAAGAGGGGCACCATTATCAGGCTAGGGAATCTGTATTGCATTTGTTATGGGAGCAACAGCAATGGCTGCACAGGCACCTGAAACCAACGCCGGCAATGCAGCAGCTGCAAAGTCAGGCAGAATAAAATTATGCGCTGATATATCTGTTAACAACCCCGGCTGTTTTTTCTGCAGGCTGTGGTAAGATTCGGCTGATATATATCATCTGGTAACCTTTATATTGGTAAAGCATGACAAGGCAGCAATCGTTTCATCTGGCTGAACTGTTTATTAACCCGGCGGAGTTAACAATCCTGACTCCGGCAGGAGAGCAGACTTCTGTGCAACAGAAACCCATGGAAGTACTGGTGTTTCTGGCGCAGCAGTATCCTGCACTCGTTAGCAGGCAGGAGCTGATAGACGGTGTTTGGGCTGGTAATGCCTATGTGGGTGAAAAAGCGCTGACTAATGCTATCTGGCAGTTACGTAATGTATTGCAGCAATTAGCAGATGCAGAGCTGATTACCACTGTCCGAAAGAAAGGTTATCGGTTGGCTGTAGCACCGGTTTATGGGGCTGAAGCCGCTGATATACCCGCTGAAGTTGTGGTTGCTGATAAGAATGTGGCGCCACCGGCAGAGAAAGGCCGAACTCTGAAAATTACTGCTGCTTTATTGTCAGCTTTTATTCTGGTCATGGCTGCTTTCTTTTACTTTTATCACTCTTCCCCTGAAGAGTGGCAGCCGGAAATCACTGCCCTGACCAAAGGCAGTGGCCGCTCCATGTTTCCTGCATTATCACCCGATGAACGCTATCTGGTATTCAGCTGGCGCAAATTTGAAGCCGCCAGCGATCTCTACCTGCTGGATTTACAGGATGCAGCTAAGGCCCCGCGTCAGCTTACTTTTAGTATGGATGATGAAAGCCGGCCATTATGGGCAAAAGATGGGCGGCATATTTATTATTCGAGTAAAACCGCGGTGTACGGTGAATGCCTGATCATGAAACTGGATACCGTGACGCTGGTTAGTCAGCAATTGACCGCCTGTAATCGCCATAGCACGGTATATATGGATGTTTCGCCGGATGGGCGTTATCTGGTGTTTAACGGTTCTCTGAAACCGGATGGCTCCAGTTTGTACCAGCTGGATCTGCAAAACCCGGAGGCCGTACCGCAGGCTTTGCCTTGTACTCAGAACTGCCAGTACCGGGTGCGGGATCTGGTTTTCTCACCTGATGGACGCTATCTGGCTGTTACTCGGCGGGCGCATCGATTATCGGAAGAAATTTACCTGCATAATCTTGCCACTGGTGCAGAACAAAAGCTGACAAAGAGTGAAGAGGATATTCTGGGTCTGGCATGGCATCCGGATGGCCGCCGTCTGATTTATTCGGCTCTCAGGCATGGTAAGCGTCAGGGGTTTGTGGCAAATCTGGATGATAACAGTATCCATTCACTTGAACTGGAAGATTTTTCCTGGCCAACCCGTGTTACTTCTGACGGAACAGTGTATTACCATACCAGCAGCAGCGTTCCCCAGCTTGGCTATCTGCCACTGAATAAAGATGTCGCCGGGGCGGTGTTTCCGCTGACGGCATCTGAAGCCCGCTATGAAGCTCCGCATTACAGTAAAGTTCAGCATGCTCTGGCTTATGTCAGCAACGAATCAGGCTATATGGAGATCTGGAAAGCGGACCCCTATATGGAAAACCGGCAGCAACTCACCCGGTTATATGGCATGGTTAAGTATCCGCAATGGTCGAATAACGGGCGTTATATTGCGTTTGTTGGCCGTTTCCCTGGCGAAGAAGAAGATAAGCTGATGTTGCTGGAGGTGAAAACCGGTCGTCTGACACAGCTTAAAACCGGTGCGCGCTGGCATGGACAGCTGAGTTGGTGGTATGACGACAGTGCTGTTATTTTCTCGCACAGCAATAATCTGTTCAGCATTAATATCAGCAACGGTGAGATCAACCAACTGACGGTTAAAGGTGGCGTATGGGGCCAGATGCCTGCAGCAGATCGCTTCTATTTTAGCAAAGGGCGCAACCGGGGATTATGGCAGTTGCAAGCTGATGGTTCAGAAGTCCAGTTACTGCCAGGCAGTATCTTCAGCTCCAGAACCGCCTGGACAGTTGCAGAACAGGGTATTTATTTTCTGCAGCAGAAACCGGGCCAGTTGTTGGTCAGCTATTACAACACTGACAGTGGGCAGACCCACGATTTAATTCTGCTGCCACCGGATTTACTGCATTTACTGAGTATTATGAGTTATGACGCAGAGAATCAGCGGCTGTTGTTCGAACTGTCAATGCATCCCAGAGCCGATGTCCATAAGCTCAGCCATCCGTTGTTGAAATAAACAGACTCTATATGGATGCATCACCTTAACTAATCGGCATTATACATTCTTAAGATAAGCCAGAGTTGTGTGCTCTGGCTTATCTCTGATGGTTACTTTTTCAGCTTGGCAAATGCAGCGGCAAAAGCATCACCCATGGCGGCATTAGAGCTATCCTGCTTGGGTGCACGGTTGGTTGCTTTGTTCTGCTGTGGCCTGGCTGATGCTTTATTATTATCAGCACCTTTTGCTGCAGGTTGTTCATCCATTCGCATGGTTAGTGCAATACGTTTACGATCAATATCCACTTCCAGTACTTTAACCTTCACAATATCTCCGGCTTTAACCACCTGATGCGGATCACTGATAAATTTATCTGTCAGTGAGGAGATATGTACCAGACCATCCTGATGAACACCGATATCGACAAATGCACCAAAGTTAGTCACATTGGTCACTACGCCTTCTAATGTCATTCCTGTTTTCAGGTCTTTCAGGGTTTCGACACCGTCTTTAAAGTTAGCGGTTTTAAACTCTGGGCGCGGGTCGCGGCCTGGTTTATCCAGTTCTTTCAGAATGTCGGTAATGGTGGGTATACCGAAATGCTCATCAGCAAATTCCGCCGGATTAACACTTTTCAGGAAGCTGCTGTTACCGATAATTTGATCAACAGATTTCTGGTGTTTTGCCAGAATCCGTTCAACCAGTGGGTACGCTTCCGGGTGAACAGCTGAGGCATCAAGTGGATTTGTACTCTGGTTAATCCGCAGGAAGCCAGCAGCCTGTTCGAAAGCTTTTGGCCCAAGGCGGCTGACTTTAAGCAGTTCAGTACGCTGGTTAAAGCGGCCATTGCTGTCACGGTACTGCACAATATTTTGTGCCAGAGTGCGGTTCAGGCCTGCCACTCTTGCCAGCAGGGGGACAGAAGCGGTGTTCAGATCAACGCCGACGGCATTAACACAGTCTTCCACTACGGCATCCAGCGAGCGGGTAAGCAGGCTTTGGTTTACATCATGCTGGTACTGGCCGACACCGATAGCTTTTGGCTCAATTTTTACCAGTTCAGCCAGAGGATCCTGTAGCCTGCGACCAATAGAGACTGCACCACGCAGTGAG
>CAZXTH010000078.1:0-11546 GCA_964643585.1 uncultured Pseudoalteromonadaceae bacterium | reverse complement strand
AGCCTTGTCGAAATCGAAGTAAACGGTGTTTTCCTGACGCAGTGCATCCAGCTTCTGGCGTAATTGCTCAGCAGGGCTTAATGCTTGCTGCGCCTGTTCAACCTGAACAACTTCAGTCTGTTGACCAGTCTGAGTTGCTTGAGAATCACCGGCACCAGTTGATGAAGTTGAGCTACATGCTGCCAAAGCCAGCACTGGAACTGCAACTAATAAACCTTTTAACACTTTATTTAAGTTCATATTGTTGTCCTTAGTATTTCACTACTACATTATTGATTTTATAAAAATGGCGACCATGCCGGAGACTTAACCTGTCCCTCCGACGCTGGTAGCCGCGCTTTAAAACGACCATCCATTGATACCAGTGCCAGTACCTTGGTTGAACCATGCAGGGTACTGTAAATAATCATTGAACCGTTAGGTGCAATGCTCGGAGATTCATCCAGATTAGTCCGGGTTAATACCTGTACAAATCGGGTCTGCCGATCCATTTTAGCGATATGGTAAAGCCCTCTGTTACGATGAACCATAACAATGGTTGAACCATCAGGAGAATAGGAACCGGCCAGATTCATTTCCCCTTCAAAGGTCAGACGTCTTGTGGTGCCTGATGCTAAATTTACGCTATAAAGTTGTGGATTGCCACCTCGCTCCGAACTGAACAGGATTTCCTTACCATCAGGAGCCCATGAAGGTTCAGTATCGATTGCCCGGTGGTTAGTTATCCGGGTCAGGGCTTTTGTCGCTACATCTATCAGATAGATTTCCGCATTGCCGTCTTTAGACAATACCATCGCAATTTTTTTACCATCCGGAGACCATACCGGGGCACCGTTAATACCCGGGTAACTACTTAAAAGAGAGCGACTTCCTGTGTAAATATCCTGAATATAAATTTGTGACTGGCGTTTCTCAAAGGTGACATAGGCTAGTTTGGTGCCATCTGGAGACCAGCTCGGAGACATCAGTGGCTCTTTGGAACGCAGCAAAATCTGCTCGTTGGCACCATCATAGTCTGCCACGATCAGCTGATAGGGAAATTCGTGTTTATCACGAACCAGCACATAGGCAATTTTGGTCAGGAAAGCACCCCGTTCACCTGTCAGCTTCTCGTAAACAATATCGCTGATACGGTGAGCATACTGGCGGAATTGACTGCCGGTAATAGTTGTCTGACGGCTATCAAGAATATGTTCCTGACTGCGAACCAGTTGTCCACCGCTCAGTACCTGTCCGCTACTCCGTTGAGTTCCTCTGATAATATCAACCAGTTCGAAGCTGACGGTATAGCGGTCAACACCGGTTTCAGTTATCTCACCAATTACAATAGCTTCCACACCTTCTTTAGCCCAGGCGGCAAAATCCACCTGATCTGCAGAACGAGGCTGTTGCGGCATTTTCACTGTCGTCAGAGGGCTGAACTTACCACTACGCATCAGGTCTGCAGCGATAATATCGGAGATCCGTTCAGAAGGCTGATTAGCCCCTTTAAACGTAAAAGGTACGATTGCTATCGGCCGTGCTGAATCAACACCTTCCGTAATTACAATCTCAAGAGAAGCTCTAGCCTGCAAGCTTATTAAGGCTAAAGCCATTATCAGTGTTTTCGTAAATAGTCTAAGCATAATCAAAATTCAGGCACTACCGTCAGGTTAATATCTTTCAGCTGGTTATATACATCAGGATCCGTAGATACCGGTAACGTACCAGCACGATTCACCGCTCTTACCGCTGCATCACAAACAGTTCTGTCACCATTTACCACACTGACATTGGTCACAAAACCATTAGTAGCAAGGCGGATATTTACAACACAGGAACGACCACGCATTGATTCATCAACCAGCAGATTCTGCTGTATTGCTGAACGAATTAATGCAGTATAGCGTTGTACTTCAGTTGCTGCCTGCTGTGCTCTGGCTGCACGGCGAGCTGACGCTTCCTGAGCCATTTGCTCCTGCATTGCTTTTTCTTGCTCAGCCCTGCGTCTGGCTTCTTCCTGCTGACGCTTTTTCTCAGCAGCAGCTTTTTCGGCCGCTGCTTGCTCGGCTTTGCGTTTCTCTTCTGCGGCACGCGCTGCATCTTCAGCTTTTTTCCGCTCTTGTTCTTTTACTATTCTGGCCTGCTCAGCTTCTCTGGCTTTAGCAGCTTCCTGTTCCTGACGGCGCTTAGCTTCGGCTGCAGCTTGCTGAGATTTACGCGCTTCTTCATCTGCACGCTTTTTCTCTTCTGCCAGCCGTTGTATACGACGTTCTTCAGTTGCACGCGATTGTTCAGCTTGCTGTGCACGCCGTTCAAGCTCACGAATCCTGCGCTCTTCTGCTGCTTTAGCCTCGGCCTGTTCGCGCTGAAGCTGCTGTACACGCTCATTCAGCTGTTGCTGATCTATGGCGACAGCCTCAACAGGTGCTGCAACTTCAGTACCGGCAGTATCCTGAGGTTTGGGTTTGCTTAACGCAAAATTAGCACCAAATACAATCAATAGCAGACATCCCAGATGAACTGCTATTGATTTTACAAATGATGCGTCAACCCGTAACGCCATATCAATTAGCCTCAATATTGTCAGTCATCAGCCCAACAGATGGCGCACCCGCATTCTTAAGCACATTAATCAGTCGGATTACCGAGTCATAACTAACACGCCGGTCGCCTTTAACAATAACCTGAGTACCTGGTTCAATATTCAGCCAGCTTGCTACTTCTACCGTCAGTTCTGCTGCAGTAAAAGGCCCCTGCTGCTTGCCATCTTTTTCAAAGTAGTAAAGACCATCTTCATCAACTGTTGCAACTAAAGGTGTTTTACCTTCTGTCATCTGCTTAATCGGTTCTGCGGCAGATTTAGGTAACTCCACTTTTACTCCCTGAGTAATCAGCGGCGTAGTTACCATAAATATCACTAGCAGAACCAGCATAACGTCAATGTATGGAACCACATTGATTTCAGCCTTCAGACGGCGCTTTTTGCGCATATACATTACGCACTGTCTCCACCGTTCGCCATAGTCTGCCGATTCAGAATATTGGAGAACTCTTCAACGAAATTGGCATAGCTGCTTTCAAGCATTTCAACCTGATGCGAAAACTTATTGTAAGCCATTACCGCAGGAATCGCGGCAAACAGGCCAATAGCGGTTGCAATTAATGCTTCTGCGATACCAGGCGCAACCATATTCAGGCTTGCCTGTTCAACAGCACCTAATGCAATAAAAGAGTTCATGATCCCCCATACCGTACCAAACAGTCCGATATAAGGACTGATAGAGCCAACGGTAGCCAGAAATGGCAGATGAGTTTCCAGTTGCTCAACCTCACGGGATAAGCCAACCCGCATAGCCCTTTGTGAGCCCTCAATAATTGATCCGGACTGGCGGCTGCCACTACGATGAAGGCGGGCAAACTCTTTGAAACCTGCTTTAAACAATGCCTCAAGCCCTGTTACCTGCCCACGGGCGCTGACTTCATTATAGAGCTTTGCCAAATCGATACCTGACCAGAAGCGGTCTTCAAACTGGCGAGCCTGGGCAACGGCTTCGGTCAAAACTTTCTTGCGGTTGAAAATCATAGTCCAGGACATCACTGACATCACCAGCAGGATCAGCATAACCAGCTGAACAACAATACTGGCTTCCAGTAATAAATTTAAAATTGATATTTCACCTGACACGAATTAATACCTCTGATACTTCAGCCGGAATAGGCCTGGCTTTCAATTCATTTATTGAAACACATGCTACTTTAATGTCTGCTGTACAAATCATTTCACCTGAAACATTATAAATCTGCTGCTTAAAAACTAAGCTTGCTTGCTTTAAGGTACTGATTTGACTAGACACCGTCAATAACTCATTAAATTTTGCTGCCTTTTTATTATCCATCAACACCTGAGTTACAACAAAGGCAATGTTTTTTGACAATAAAAAGTCCTGCTCAACACCTAACTCCCGTAACCATTCGGTACGAGCTCTTTCAAAGAATTTCAGGTAATTAGCGTAATAAACTATCCCACCAGCATCGGTATCTTCATAATAAACACGAATGGGAAAATTAAAGACTGTTCCGGACATGAATCATCGCTTTCTGGTTGTATATGATAAGTAAGCCGCAAGACTAACTCAATTACCTTGCAAGCCCAATATAAAATATATTTTTCTTATATAGCCACTTGCTATTTTCAGATTGTTTGATACTGACAATCTGAAATCGTAGCAGTTCACTTCAGCGACAAACTTTATGTTGCTGCCAACTCACTGCCACAAAATTAACGGTTGGCTTAGCAGTCAGACAAAAAGTAATGTGATGAATAATCCACATTTTAGCTGAACCACTGATGAATAACACAGAATCATTGAAATGACGTTTCACCATCCATCAGGCCACACTGATTAATAAAACATATTTCATTAGTTTTACTAATCTGAAAAAGCAAATTTTCTCGTTTGAACAACAGTGTGTTGATCATTAATATACGCATCGTGTTCTGAGCTAGCGCAAAAACCAGATAAGTGTTCTCTGGTTTAGTAAGGATCACCTGGTAATGAGGCTTGCTGTATTAACGTCAGGTTTTATTGCTTCTCCAACATGTTCCCTGGATTTTTGAAGATTTACTTCAACTTGTTGCATTGCCCGCCTTTAAAGCGGGCTTTTTTTTGCCTCAAAAACCTGCACTGCTACCTGAAACTCATTAATATTTTACGTTATCTGTTTTTCAGATAGGCCATCGTTTGCAATAGCAGAAATCAAGAGTGGCAAAAGGGAACGGCCGGGAAGCATCAGCTTTCCGGCAAGTCAAAACCGAAGTGAGTATATGCTCTGGGGGTTGCTATGCGTCCACGTGGTGTGCGCTGGATAAAGCCTTGCTGAATCAGAAAAGGTTCTATGACATCTTCGATCGTATCTTTTTCTTCGCCGATAGCTGCAGCCAGATTTTCCAGCCCGACTGGTCCGCCCATAAATTTCTCAATGATAGCCAGTAACAGCTTACGGTCCATATAATCAAAACCTTCACTATCAACATCAACCATTTTCAGCGCCTGTGACGCCACCTGTGCCGTCACCTGACCATCAGATTTAACCTGGGCATAATCCCGTACACGGCGTAGCAAGCGGTTTGCAATACGAGGAGTTCCCCGCGAACGGCGGGCAATTTCTGTCGCTCCGGCTTCATCTAAAGATAAATTAAGGTAATGGGCAGAGCGCGTGACAATTTTGGTCAACTCTTCTGTGTTGTAAAATTCCAGCCGCTGTACTATGCCAAAGCGATCACGCAGTGGTGATGTTAAAGCTCCGGCACGGGTAGTTGCTCCAATCAGCGTAAAAGGCGGCAAATCAAGTTTAATTGAGCGGGCGGCAGGGCCTTCTCCGATCATAATATCCAGTTGGTAGTCTTCCATTGCCGGATACAGGATTTCCTCTACAGCGGGGCTCAACCGGTGGATTTCATCCACAAACAACACATCGTTAGGTTCAAGGTTGGTCAGCAGCGCAGCCAAATCCCCTGCTTTTTCCAGCACTGGCCCGGAAGTATTTTTGATATTAACGCCCATTTCATTGGCAACAATCATCGCCAGCGTTGTTTTACCCAGACCCGGAGGGCCGAAAATCAGCAAATGATCCAGCGGTTCACCACGCCCACGAGCTGCTTCAATAAAAATAGCCATCTGCTCACAGACATGACTTTGACCGGTATAATCAGCCAGCGATTTTGGCCGGATTGCCCGGTCTATAATTTCATCTTCACGGGTGGCACTTCCCTGAAGCAGGCGGTCAGCTTCAATCATAAAGTTATATCATGCTCCTGAGTGCATCTTTGATCATTTGCTCACTACCGGCATCAGCGCGCTTCACTTTCTGTACAGCTTTGCTGGCTTGTAACTGGCTGTACCCCAGCGATACCAAGGCGCTGATTGCATCCTGTTCTGCACTCTCCGGTAAACTGAATACTGCTTCATCATCCTGAATAATCATACTGTCAGTTGCCGGAGTCGTAACCGGCAGGCCCCAGTCTTTCAGGCGGTCTCTCATTTCAACCAGCAACCGCTCAGCAGTTTTCTTACCAACTCCGGGTAACTTCACTAATGTTGTAACATCGTCAAGCTGCACGCAGCGCACAAATTGCTGGGCAGTCATTCCTGACAGGATAGTCAGCGCCAGTTTAGGCCCTATACCATTTGCCTTAATCAGTTGTCTGAACAAACTACGCTCGGTCTGATTAATAAATCCATACAGCAACTGGGCATCTTCCCGGACCACAAAGTGGGTATAAACAATAGCTTCATTACCAGCTTCCGGTAACTGATAAAAGCTGGTCAGCGGCATCGCAACTTCATAACCGACTCCGCCAACTTCCAGTAATAGTTCAGGAGCCTGTTTTTCCAGGATAATCCCGCGTAAACGTCCAATCATAATTATTTCTTATCGTGGCGTAGGTGACATCAGCGCAAACGGCCACGCACGGTTTTACGTGCCTGTCCCGCAAGACTGATTAAACTTTGCTGAGTATGCCCATGACACAAGGCAACTGCAAGCGCATCCGCTGCATCTGCCTGAGGCGTTGCAGGTAGTTTCAGCAAGGTTTTAACCATATGTTGTACCTGAGCTTTATCAGCAGCTCCGGTTCCTACAACAGATTGTTTCACCTGCCGGGCAGAATATTCATGTACATCCAGAGCAGCATATTTTGCTGCAACAATAGCCGCACCTCTGGCCTGTCCCAGTTTAAGAGCAGAATCAGCATTACGGGACATAAATACCTGCTCAATAGCAAATATGGTTGGAGAATTCTGGCGGATAATCTCCGTAACACCATTAAAAATCTGCAGTAAACGTTCGGGTAACTCAGCTTTGGTATCCAGCCGGATACAACCACTGGCCAGATACTGAAAACTATTACCTTGCTGTCGAATGACACCATAGCCGGTAAGACGGCTGCCAGGATCTATACCCAGAATAATATTCAAGGTTATTCCAGGGTAGCCATCAGTTCATCACTGATCTCGGCATTGTGGTAAACATTCTGCACATCATCAGAGTCTTCCAGCGTATCAATCAGCTTAAAAAAGCTTTGTATATGCTCTGCATCTAATTGGGCACGGGTTGCCGGTATCAGCGACACTTCGGCAGATTCAGCATTAAAGCCTGCAGCTGCCAGGGCATCTTTTACATCGCTGAATACATCAGGTTCAGTTACAACTTCAATAATGCCTTCGTCTCCCGGAATAATATCTTCTGCTCCGGCTTCCAGGGCAACTTCCATCAGCTTGTCTTCGTCAGTATCAGCACCAAACAACAACACACCTTTACGGCTAAACATATAAGAAACAGAGCCATTGGTGCCAAGATTGCCACCGTTTTTAGAAAACGCATTACGAACATCAGCTACTGTGCGTTTATGGTTGTCAGTCATTGTCTCAACAATCACTGCTACCCCACCCGGCCCGTAGCCTTCATATACCAGCTCTTCGTAATTGTCGCCTTCAGAAGCACCAGCACCACGTTTAATTGCCCGGTCAATGGTGTCACGGGTCATGTTCTCTGAAAGGGCTTTATCTACAGCGGCCCGTAATCTGGGATTGGCGGTAACATCAGGGCTGCTTCTGGCAGCGACGGTAAGTTCGCGGATAATCTTGGTAAAAATTTTTACTTTTTTGGCGTCCTGACGGGCTTTGCGGTGTTTCATGTTAGCCCATTTACTATGGCCTGCCATTATATCCTCCTGAGATCCGCAACGGCAGCCGACTGGCTGCCGTTTACATCAGATTTTTAATTTCAGCAGCCACATACAACTTTCTGTCAGAAATGTTGCTGCCCGGCTGCATTGCAAAACTACGCTTTAGTAACAACCTGAATACTTAATTCTGCCAGCTGCGCAGGATTAGCACTTCCGGGAGCGTCTGTCAGCGGACAGGCTGCAGTTGTCGTTTTCGGGAATGCCATCACATCGCGGATAGAACTGGCTCCGGTCATCAGCATCACCAGACGATCCAGACCAAATGCCAGACCACCGTGCGGCGGGGCACCGTATTTCAGTGCTTCCAGTAGGAAACCAAACTTTTCTGCCGCTTCTTCATCACTGATTCCCAGCAACTGGAATACTTTTGCCTGTACGTCCGCAGTATGGATACGTACAGAACCGCCACCCAGTTCAGTACCATTCAGTACCATGTCATAAGCATTAGATAGTAAAGCTGCATGATCCAGCTGAGCTGCCGGTGTATTCAGGAAAGCCGCAGTATCCAGTGGTGAAGTAAACGGGTGATGTACCGCAGAGAAACTGCCATCGTCATTCTCTTCAAACATAGGGAAATCAACCACCCACAATGGCTGCCAGCCCGGCACAGTCAGTTGCAGATCCTCTCCCAGTTTCAGGCGTAATGCTCCCATTGCTTCACAGACAACTTTATAACGATCTGCGCCAAAGAAAATCAGATCACCATTCTGCGCACCTGTACGCTCCAGGATAGTTGCTATAATTTCAGCATTTAGGAATTTAGCTACCGGAGACTGTATGCCTTCGGCGCCTGCGGTAATATCATTAACCTTCATCCATGCCAGGCCTTTGGCACCGTATATACCAACGAAAGCGGTATATTGATCAATATCTTTACGGGACACTTTCTCAGCTGCGCCCGGAACTTTCAGCGCCACAACGCGGCCTTTCGGGTCATTAGCCGGAGCAGAGAATACTTTAAACTCTACGTCTTTCAGTAAATCAGCAACATCAACAAATTGCATCGGATTACGTAAATCCGGCTTATCTGAACCGTATAAGCGCATCGCCTCGTGGTAAGTCATCCGCGGGAAATCGCCCAGTTCAACCTGCAGCAAGCTGTTAAACAACTCACGTACCATTTTTTCAGTCACCGACATAATTTCCGGCGCTGTCATAAAAGACGTTTCAATATCGATCTGAGTAAATTCAGGCTGGCGGTCCGCCCGTAAATCTTCATCGCGGAAACATTTTACGATCTGGTAGTAACGATCCATACCTGACATCATCAGCAGCTGTTTAAACAACTGTGGTGATTGTGGTAAGGCAAAAAACTGACCTTTATGGGTACGGCTTGGTACCAGGTAGTCACGAGCCCCTTCAGGGGTTGCTTTAGTTAGGATCGGCGTTTCAACATCCATAAATCCATGACTGTCCATAAAGTTACGGACAAAACTGGTCACACTGGCACGAAACTTCAAACGTTCGGTCATTACCGGGCGACGCAGGTCAAGGTAGCGATATTTCAGGCGCTGCTCTTCACTGTTATTCTGATTAAAGTCCAGAGGTAATGGTGCAGCTTTGTTCAGCACAGTCAGTTCAGCAGCATAAACTTCTACTTCGCCGGTAGCCATATCGCTATTGATCTGAGAAGCAGGACGGGCCCGAACCTGCCCGGTCAGGCGGATACAAAACTCATTACGCAGTGTTGACGCAACGTCAAATAGCGCAGTCAGCTCCGGATCACAGACTACCTGAACAATACCTGCCCGATCACGGACATCAAGAAAAATCAGTCCGCCAAGATCACGACGCCGGTTAACCCAGCCACATAAAGAAACCTGTTGTCCGGCATGCTGTGCGGTTAATAACCCGCAGTAATGGCTACGCATTAACCTATCCTTCTATCATCAGAGAATGCTATATAAAATGACCGCTAATTATATAGAAATCGGCTTTAATGTCACTGCCCTGCAGGTAAAACATCCGCGTGATTTCATCTGCCGGATCACAACAGGCAGTATGCAGCAGATTATGTTATGCTGCGGCTCTTGCCATTCATAACGATAAAGATTCTGAACAACGCTTATGCTGTATCTGGGTTGCCCGATGTGGGCGAATGCCAAATGGAAAAAACATCTCTACCCGGCAAACGCCGCGCAAGCCGAATTTCTGGCTCACTACAGTCGTTACTTCAACAGTGTTGAAGGAAATACCACGTTTTATGCCGATCCTTCACCAGACACGATTAATCGTTGGGCAAAACAAAGCGATGACCAGTTCCGGTTTACCCTGAAAGTACCACAGACAGTAACGCACCATAACCATCCTGACAGCCCGCAAAGGTTGCAGCAATGGCTGGATTTAATAGCTCCTCTGGGTAAAAAGCTGGCCATAGTACATTTGCAACTGCCGGCAAGTTTCAGTCCCGGACAATTACCGTTATTGAATCAGTGGTTGCAGATCATCTGCAGTCAGCATCACTGTGCTGTAGAAGTAAGGCATCAGGCTTTTTTTGATAAAGGCCAGCATGAAGTTACCCTGCACCGTTTGCTGCAACAATATCAGGCGGAAAGAGTAGTATTTGACAGCCGGGCATTATTTTCTGCTCCGGCTACAGATGCGGCTATTGCTCACGCACAATCGAAGAAACCCAGACTACCTGTTCATGCAATCAGCCTGAGTCAGACACCGATGCTCCGTTTTATCGGGTTGGATGATATGGAAATTAACCGGCATTTTTACCAGCCATGGCTGACAAAAATCAAGCAATGGCTGGATGAAGGAAAAAGCCCGTATTGTTTTTTTCATACTCCGGATAATATTCTGGCACCGGAACTATGCCGCCAGTTTGCTGAAGACTTGCGCTACCCTCATTCATGCAATGACCCCTGGCCCGCAGAGCAGCAATCTCAGCCTGGTTTATTCTGAAGCTGCCGGCCGGAAACGCTGAACTAAACTCTGAACCAACAAACCGATGTTGACTTTACTGGCTTGCTCTGCAGGTAATGGCCTCAGCTGCTGTTGTGCCAGATTACCAATCCGGGCTACCAGTAATCCGGCAATAACACCTTGCCCGGCGCGAGCTGATACTTTTGACGTCAGCTCACTTCCAAGCACATCAGATGCCATATCCAGAGCCATTTCACTGCCCCCTGCCCATAACAAGGCGGCCAGTAAACGCTTCAGCATCAGCAAACTGCGCAGTTGGCCAAGACTACCTCCATATAATCTTGTCACTTCACGTAACATTCTGCTGCTACGCCATAACACCAGCAACATATCGGCGAGAGCAAACGGGCTGACAGCTACGGCTATACTGGTTTCTGCAGCAGCCCGCTGAATCACCTGTTGTACCTGCTTATCTGTACCACTCAGAACCAGATATTCAAACAGCTGCAGTTGTTCCTGATCGCTGTGCTGAGCAGTAACAGCCAGCTGCCACTCTTTTACTCTGCCCTGTGTCTGCTCATCCTGTGGCAAGCTTGCCGCTATCGCCAGACATAGTTGTCCAGCCTCACCGTACTGCACACTGTTTTTAATCCGTTCGGCATTGAGCTGCCACTGACGGTTACGCTGTAGACGCCGCCATAAGCGCCATTCCCGCCATAGCAGCCAGAACAATCCCAGCAATACTGCAACAGAGACAACAGTACTGAGTAAACCTTTCAGCCAGTGGCTGCTCCAGCTGTCAGTCAGCAGGTTAACCCACTGCCAGCCTCCTAAAACTACCAACGACAGCAACGCCAGCCACATTAGCATTATCAGCGAACGGGATTTTTCTGCAGCTGGCTCTGGCTTGGTATCAGTGGTTTCTTTTTCAAAAACATCATGATAC
>CAZXTH010000077.1:10052-11627 GCA_964643585.1 uncultured Pseudoalteromonadaceae bacterium | reverse complement strand
CCAGTGGTGGTGTTGCCATAACGACGTCTATACGCAGTCCCCGGTTATCATCAAAACCCTTGGAGCGGTAATCAAACCAGCTGTATTGCCCGATCGTTTCAGGATGAAGATGCCTGAAAGTGTCAATCAATCCCCAGTCTTTCAGTTGTTGCAGCCATGACCGTTCCTCCGGCAAAAAGGATGTTTTGCCTTCGCGCAGCCAGCGTTTGGCATTAGCTTCACCAATGCCGATATCAACGTCCAGTGGCGAAATATTGATATCTCCAATTACGGCCAGATAATCATCTGGTGTGTGGTGGGTTTCAAGGTAGTGCTGTAGATCGGCATAGAAGCGTGTTTTGGCCGGAAACTTAACCGGGTGGTCGCGGTTTTCCCCCTGAGGAAAATACCCATTCAGCAGGGTTAATATCTGACCGTTGGCTAGCTGAAACTTGCCAATCAGCATTCTGCGCTGGGCATCTGATGCATCTGTGGGAAAGCCATATTGCATACCTACCGCAGGTAATTTACTCAGAATTGCGACACCGTAATGACCTTTCTGCCCGAAGTAATACACCTGATATCCCAGTTGCAGCACATCATCCAGCGGGAACTCTTCATCCTGTACTTTAATTTCCTGCAAGCCTACAATATCCGGTGAGTGCTTTGTTATAAGCGCCTGTAATTGATGTAGTCTTGCTCTGATTCCATTGATATTAAAAGAAATTATTTTCATATAATGCTTACGCTCGTTTCTGCTCTCAGGAATGACGGGCTGATAATAGCATTTTATCTGCCTTCAGGTGAAACCTGAGGACTGTGTTGTCAACGGAGCTCTGTGTTGTCTGATTCTTCTGCTGCTTTACCATTCAGTTACCGGGTTATATTCAGTACCCGTCGCCGCACCGTTGCATTGCAGGTTAAACAAGGAAAGGTTTCCGTCAGAGCACCGACAGGGTGTCCGCCTGAGTTTATTGAACGTTTTGTCGCAGAGAAACAGCATTGGGTGATGCAACATCTGTCTGACAGCATAGCTCCTGAGCCAGAGGACTGGCTGCAGCAGGGCAAAGTGCCGCTATTTGATAGCTGGCTGAAGCTGGAACTATTACGTGGTAGTCGCTCAGAAGTGATATTACAGAGTGAGCTACTGAGTATTATGGTTTCATCCAGAGTGAGCGATAGTAATTTTTACCCGAAAGCCAGGGAGTTGCTGCAGCAGTGGTATAAAGCACAGGCTCAGAACTGGTTTGAATTACGGGTTAGAGAGTGGTCGCAGAAGATGGCGCTTTATCCGACGCGCATTAAAGTAGGCCAATGGCAAAGCCGGTGGGGATACTGCAACCATCTGCGGGAGGTTGGGTTTAACTGGCGTTTATTGCTGGCTCCTGCCTGGATCGCTGACTATGTTGTTGTACATGAACTGGCACATCTGCGCTATATGAATCATTCCACCTCATTCTGGCAACTGGTTAGTCAATTTTGTGATGATGCAGAAGATGCAAGGCAGTGGCTTAAAGCAAATCAGCATTTAATGAGGCTGTAAAAAAAACCGGCCAAAAGGCCGGCGGTAAACACAAGGACATCGAAAAGGAGAGA
>CAZXTH010000077.1:0-10042 GCA_964643585.1 uncultured Pseudoalteromonadaceae bacterium | reverse complement strand
ATTACACTCTATGACTGACGCTAAAGAAAATAATTCAAAAAAATTTAGGGATGTTCGGTTTTTTAGTGCTGACTGCGGTTTTTTTAATCATTCCTATGGGGTTAATATGACTGGCATCAAACCTGTGGCTGGTTTTTATTACCAGCTGTCTGTATGCTTCCGGGAAATATAACGATAAGACGGTATGATTACCGCTGACCTACTGTACAGGGAATTATTTATGACAAGTCCACTTCGGTTACTGCAACTTTTAAAGCTTCTTGACGTTACCAGATTAACAGATAATGACAATCCACAGGATTTTTCTTCATGGCTTCAGAGCTTGCCGGAACTGGCTGCCCCTGTAGCCTGTTATTGTGTGTATCCCGACTTTATTCCTCAGTTACAACAATGGCAGCAACAGCATTCTCATCCCAATATTCCTGTTGCAACAGTGGTGAATTTCCCTGCCGGTACGTTAAACGCAGCATTGGTTACTGAACAGATTCAACAGGCGTTTGCTATCGGAGCGACTGAAATTGATTGCGTCCTGCCATATCAACAATTGCTGAAAGGTGAAGTTGCACTGGTCCGGGATTTTCTGTATGTAGTCCGGCAGGCATGTGGACAGCATTGTCTGAAAGTGATTATTGAGTCCGGGGAATTAATTACTGCGCAGCAGGTGACGAAAGCGACAGAGCTGGTTATTGATTGCGGAGCTGATTTTGTTAAGTCATCGACGGGTAAGGTTCCTGTTGGTATCACTCTGGAGGCAGCTCGTATCATGCTGACGGTGATTGCTGGTGCTGGCCGTCCGGTGGGGTTTAAAGCTTCAGGTGGTGTTCGTTCGGTAGAACAGGCACTACAGTTGATGGATATGTATGAAGAGCTGACCGGCAAAGTCGCCACCCGGGATGGAATGCGAATTGGTGCCAGTACATTGCTGAATGAGCTGACTGCGTTACTGGGGTATCAAAGATAAACAGCCCTAATGTCTGAATTCGTCGCGTAATTTACCAAATTGCTGTAACAGCTCTTTATACCTTACGCTGTGCTGTTCCGGCAGGGGCATATTATCAACAATCCGGAATGTTTTTTTACAACGCTCGAACAATTCCCGTGATTTTTGCTTATCAGGCTGGCTGTTCAGGTGTTGTATTGATGCCTGAATAAAATTAAGTGCACTACCGGTATTCATTGGTGCGACTTCGAGTGCCAGCTCAAACTGTTTGATAGCATCAACATAACGCCCTTCTTTATAACACTGAATACCTTCACGGTTCAGCTGGCTGAAACGTGCTTGCCGGGTATCCGTATAACGCTGCTGCTCAGTCATCAGGCGCATAAGGACAGGGTTTTGCATTAAATTGCTTGTCAGTTGTTTAGCCAGTGTCACGGCTTGTTCGTATTCTCCTATCTGGTTAAGCAGAAAAATAGCATCAGGCAGCGTTTGCTGTTGGCTGTCTATTTGATCGGCTACAGAGGCATACGTCTTTTTTGCCTGATATTGCTGACCACTCAATGACTCCAGCCGTGCCTGGCATAAGGTTTCAAACAGGCTGAAATCAATATCCCGCACGAGCACATCATCCCGTTTGGCTCGCTGCAAAGCAATAGAAACCTCCTGTTGGAAGCGGTTGCGTTGCTGAGGTTCTTCTGCTCGTATCGCGGCATCAATAACTGTCCGGATGTAGTTTAGCAGGTGAGTAATATCCTGCCGGAAGGAACGGCGGGTAATTTCGTATAGTTGCTTACTAGCCTGCACTTGTGCAGGAAAATCATCCCGTTCACGGGCAATTCCCATCACCAGATGTTGCCGGTTAAGTGAATGAGGGGCTATTTCTGCTGCTGCGGTAATACTTTTATAGGCTTCGTCTAAATCTCCGAGTGCCTGATGATTAAGAGCCTGAATATCATAAGCTTCAGCAAAGTAGCGATTATTTTCAATCGCCTCCTGACAACAAGCCAGGCTTTCTTCATGGCGTTGCAAAGCCAGACACAGTTTTGCCTGCAACAAGAGTGCCCAGCCACTGCGGTTTTGCTCCAGGGCAACCTGTAATACCTGTTCTGCGCTGTTATATTGCTCCAGTTTCAGCAGATTCTCTACCAATACCCGTTTACAGAATTGCTGATAGCGGGTTTGCGCTGCAATTTCCTGCTGGCACAATTCTACGGCTCTTTCGTTTTGCTCATCGTATAGTGCCTGGTACAACTCAGACAAATGTTGCTTTTTACGCTGGATTCGCTGAATACGGCTACGCAGTACGCTTTGTGAAAAGGGTTTTACCAAATAATCATCTGGCTCCAGTTCTACAGCACTCATCACCATAGGAACGCTGTTTTCACCGGTTATCAGCATAAAAATGGTATGGGGTTGTAACAGCTTTTTCTCGCGTAAATCTTCCAGCAACTGTTTACCGTTTTTCCCGGTACCAAGGTGGTAGTCAACAAATAAAATGTCGTAATCAATGTTGGCACATTTGGCCAGTGCTTGTTCTCCGGTAGGAGCAAAAGCAACATTGGTTGCGCCCATAGAATAAAGAATACCCTTGAACATCAGCTGGAATGCCCGCTGATCATCAATAATCAGTACACGTTGATTTTCAAGCGTCTTTTTTTCCATGAAATTACAACCAGATAACCCTTGTGATTAGTGTCGGTAATCTGTTGGGGTTTGGCAAGTAAATTTAAGGACGAAACATTAGGGGCTGTTGGTCTTTGGTGATGGTTTAAGCTCCCGGAGGATCAGGCAAGAAAATTACAGGAATGCGGCTGGTTGAGTCAGCACCAAGCTTCTAAACTCAATACGCGCTTAATATTTACTATTCGGAAATACTAATGCAATCCGAACCAAGGAGGAAATATTTATGGCAAAAGTAGCTGCTTACGCTGCTCTTAATGCAACCAGTTCATTAGCCCCTCTGACAATAGAACGGCGTGAAACCGGGAAAAAAGATGTTGCGATTGAGATTTTATATTGTGGTGTTTGCCATTCAGATTTGCATACCGCTAGAGGTGAATGGGCCGGTGTTCAGTTTCCTTGTGTGCCCGGACATGAAATTGTTGGCCGGGTTACTGCAGTTGGCAGTGAAGTAAAGCAGCATAAAGTCGGAGATCTGGTTGGGGTAGGGTGTATGGTTGATAGTTGCCGTACCTGTGCATCCTGTAAAGAAGATCTTGAACAATATTGTGAAGGGCCGGTTGGTTTTACCGGAACCTATAATGGCCCGATGCTTGGCGGGCCTAATACCTATGGTGGTTATTCATCTGCGATTGTAGTGGATGAGCATTTTGTTCTTGCTGTCAGACATGATTCCCAGAAACTTGCCGGCGTGGCACCATTGCTTTGTGCTGGTATTACCTGCTGGTCACCGTTGCGGCATTGGCAGACCGGACCGGGTAAAAAAGTAGGTATTGTCGGTATTGGTGGGCTTGGGCATATGGGGGTAAAACTGGCTCACGCACTTGGCGCTCATGTCGTCGCGTTTACAACCTCTGCTTCTAAGGTAAAAGATGCTTTGGCGCTTGGAGCAGATGAAGTTGTGATATCGACAGACGCTGCTCAGATGGCCAGTCATTCACGAAGCTTTGATTTTATTCTTAATACTGTTGCCGCATCACATAATCTTGATGCTTTTCTTTCTTTACTAAAGCGTGATGCCACAATGACACTGGTTGGTGCTCCGGCTCATCCGCACCCTTCACCAGGAGTGTTTAACCTGCTGATGGCCCGGCGTTCACTCGCGGGCTCTGCTATCGGTGGTATTCAGGAAACGCAGGAAATGCTGGATTTTTGCGCTGAACATGGCATTACCGCAGATATAGAATCAATAAAAATGAACGAAATAAATACAGCTTATGAAAGAATGCTTAAAGGGGATGTTAAATACCGTTTTGTCATTGATATGGCATCGCTGAAAGCAGAGTAAGCTTGTCATCCATAAACTATGAAGCCGGATAATTTTCCGGCTTTTTTATACAAGAAGGCATAATGATGAAAATATATCAGATAACGTTATTAGCAGTATTGCTGATGTTGGCACCCGTAACGATTAATGCTGCGGAACTGCCTGGGCATAGCTATACCGAAAAAGTGGCCGCAGCATTTGATGCATGGGCTAATGGTACTGGCAGTCCTTTTGATTTACTGGCTGAAAATGCTGAGTGGACTGTAACCGGGTATTCTGTAGTAGCCGGAACATATCATCGGCACTCACTTATCAGTGAAGTACTGCAGCCATTTAATGCCCGAATGAATGGAGGGCTGAAACCCACTGTCCACAGGCTGTACGTGGATGGCAATACCGTTATTGCTTTTTTTGATGCAGAGGGCACAGCAAAAGATGGTGAACCTTATAAGAATACTTATACGTGGTATATGGAGTTTGAAGGAGAAGAGGTAAAGAAGGTAGTTGCATTTCTAGACAGTATTGCTTTTAACGAGCTTTGGCGCAGGGTAAAACCCTAAAATAAAGAAAGCACTGGCTTTGTAAAGCGTCAAAATCAGGTGAGTTAATCAGAAAAGTTATATCTGAAAAGAAAGATGGTGGAGGGGGAAGGATTCGAACCTTCGAAGGCAGTGCCGGCAGATTTACAGTCTGATCCCTTTGGCCACTCGGGAACCCCTCCACGAGTGGGGCGCATATTATCAAACTCAGTTTCGATGTAAAGGATTTTACTTAATTTTTTTGTCTGTCTGCCGATAAAAGCAACATTGACGGTTTTATGAACTTTTATGTCGCTGATTATTAATGAATGGCAGCTTGGTGTCAGGCTGAATAGTGCTCTCCAGCATCAGCAGCGGGCTGATTTCTCGCTGTGGCTGGCGTTATTGTCACCTGAAACGGCAGAAATGGCAGAGTTTTGTACACCAGACGGCTCTGCAGAACCTGTACAGCATGACATCTATCAGCAACTATCTATCCGGCCATCACGGGATTTTGGGCTCAGTGAAGGCGACCTGGAAACGATGCAGCAACAGAATCAGGCTCTACAGCAAGCCGGAATTCCCGGGCTAAAACTGGTTAGTGCTTTATTACCCGAGCCTCTTGTTCTGAAAGATGATCCGCGAAAAATTCCGGAAAATATCTGGCACAATCTTAGCCTGCATAGTCGACGGCGACTGACAGAGGGTAATATTGGCCGGGATGAAGCCAATCCGGCCGGACTATACCAGATTTTGCAGCAGCTACATCAAACAGAAGTTACCTGAACAGCTCAACCAGAAGGCTGGTGAGACAGGCATTGCTTAAACTTTTTACTGCTGCCACAAGGGCAGGGATCATTCCTGCCAATTTTCTGATCAGCTAGCGGGTGTAATGTGCCGGAGGTGTAATACCATTTGCCTTCAAGGCAGATAAAATCTGATTCTTCTTCTAACCTGCACAAATTATTTCCATGCAGATAACTGGCAATAAAATGAACGTTTCCTCTGTTTTCTTGTTGGTCAGCGTTGAGGATCTGTAGCCCGGTGAAATGCACTGATTCTGCAAAAGCAGCAATCTGTTTGGCTTCACTTGCACCAGGATGAGGGTAGTGCGTTGCAATAAGATAACTCACCTGTTTCAGGCAATATGCGGTATAGCGGGAACGCATCAATGTTTCGCAGCTACTAACCTGTTGTTTTGACGTTACAACAGGCTCGCAACAGAGCGTAAACAACTGGCCAGAACCACAATAACAAGGCATAGCAAACTCAATTTAACTAAAACAGGTTCGTTATGTTACCCGAGCAATTTTAGTGGTTCCAGTCCCGAATGTTGTGGTTAATGGCTGAAAGTATGTCTGGTGGTATCTTCCAACTGATAAAACCAGATTTGTTGTTGTTGTGCCAGTATCTGACATTCCTGTAATTGCTGTGGGTTAAGCGATTTATCAAAACTGATAACCGCGCTGCAGGTACTGCTGGACAAAGCTGATTTAATTGCTTCAACCGGGTTTGTCAGTTGTTTGCGGTGTACTACCAGCACTTTTTGTAAGGCCAGTTCATAACATTCTGCCAGAAAGCGATCTGGCAATTGTGGTGGAGCAATCAGTAAAGTCCAGCCAGACTGATGCTGGTGGCGTTTGATTAACTGCAGAATAGCCAGTTGCATTGTATCCTGGCCTTGTGCCTGGAAAGGCTGGCAGAAAGTGGCATCAGCAGGATAAATACCAGCCTGCTCGGTAAACAACAGTAATGAACTGGCTGACCTTGTCTGGTTGTGGCGATATTGGTTATGCATGCTTAAGCTCCTAACTGTTTATTTGTACAGTGTATAGATATACAGTAGTTGCTGTGCAAATAAAAAGCAAGCTTTTTATTGTGACGGTTATTCGCTTAGTTAGCCTTGTCTGGCTGCAATCTGCTCGAAGTAAGCCGCAGCCTGGCGCCGTGCAGTTTGTAACTGTGAACGGGATAATTGCTGTTGTAATGAATGGCATGCCGCCAATGCGGCTTTTTCCTGCTGCTGTGCTGCCAGATACAACCAACTGTATGCATGCAGCTCTGATTGAGGCACGCCAAGGCCTTTCTGGTATAGCAAACCAAGATGACACTGAGAGCGGGAGTGTCCGGTTATGGCTGCCTTATATAACAGCAGTGCTGCTTTATAGTGTGCTTTCTCTGCCATCAAGAGGCTTGCCTGTTCGAATAATTGTTCGGCAGTGTTGTCATCAGCTGTGGTAGCAATTGCCGGTAGTAGCAAGCCGCTGGGATCTTTTAACAGAGCACTGAGCAGTTTCTGGTAGTCGGTAAGCTTCTGAGCCAATTCTGATAAAGTCATTTTATTGATGCTGGTTTGGGTAAGACTGCTACGTTTTGCTGCCATTATTAATACTCTTTAGCTTAGAAACTGTGGCTTAACTATACCTTTGCAAGCCGTCTGAGGTCTATTGGCGTTTACCAAACCATCAACATGTCTGTTCTGCAAGTGTTATGTTCTGTCAGGATATCGGCAGGAGCAGGGCTTTATTTAGCAAAAAGAATATCTAGTAAAAAGAATATCTGGCAAAAAGAGTATCGACGGGCTATTACTGCAGCTTATTGGACAAGTATTGTCATATTAGCTTAATAAAGTTGTCTTAATCTGGCGCCGGTGTTCAGAACAGGTAGCAGTTTATGTATGTGGCGCAGGATTATTGTGCTGAGTTAAAACAGATTATCAGCCAGCGGGCGCTGACACCTCTGTTTCAGCCTATTCTGGACCTCAGTAGCACAGAACTTGTTGGTTATGAAGCGTTGATCAGAGGCCCGTCTGACAGTCCGCTACATTCGCCTGTATCATTATTCAAAACAGCAATGGCTTGCAAAATGCTGGAGCCATTAGAAATGCTGTGCCGCGAAATCAGTATTCGGGCATTTGCCCAATCCACAGCAGACGGACTGTTGTTTCTGAATGTTAATCCGTTGCTGTTACTGACAGCAGATCACCCCAGTGGCCTTACCCGGAAGTTATTGCAGGATGTTGCGCTTGACCCGTCCCGGGTTGTGATTGAAATTTCTGAGCAGTATCAGGTAGAAGATCCCAGCCTGCTGATAAAAGCTGTTCATCATTACCGGGAACTGGGATTTTCAATTGCAATTGATGATCTGGGTAGTGGCTTTTCAGGGTTGAAACTGTGGTCAGAAATTAAACCGGATATTGTCAAAATTGATCGCTATTTTGTCAGCGAAGTTTATGCAGACCCAACTAAACGTGCCTTTGTTCGCAATATCGTTTCGCTGGCTAAAGCTACCGGAGCCCGTATTGTTGCTGAAGGTATCGAAACTCAGGAAGAACTGCAGCTTTGCCAGGAGCTGGGAGCGGATTACGGGCAAGGTTATCTGCTTGGGCGCCCATCAGCCCGTTTGCAGTGGCCACCGGCAACAAACCTGCCGCTGAAAACACTGCGTCAGCCACTGGCCGCAGAAGAAATCGTATTGTCGTTGCTGCAGGATATTCCCCCGGTTGATGCATCCACTGCCGCAGGTGCCGTGATTAACTTATTCAGCCGTAACCCTGAGTGGCAAAGCCTGGCTGTAATTGAGCAGGGAAGACCTGCGGGGTTAATCAGCAAGAGTGATTTGCAGGAACATTTTTCCAGACCGTACGGCCGGGCTTTATATGAGAAGAAAGCCATTATTCAGTTAAGCCGCAGGCAACCAGTAATTGTTGATGAAAACTGCAGCCTGGATCAACTTAGCCAGTTGGTGGTAGAAAACGAAGAAAATACTGACAGCTGGTTTTTTGTTATTACCCGTCAGGGGCAGTATCTTGGATTGGGATCCGTCAGATCGCTGCTGAAGAAAATTACTGAACGTAAGCTATTACATGCCCGTTATGCTAACCCGCTGACGCTATTGCCCGGAAATGTACCTATTTACCAAGAGATTGACCGTTTGCTGCAACAGCAACAGGCATTTGCCATTGCTTATTTTGATCTGAACAGCTTTAAGCCCTATAACGATTTATATGGTTACAGTCGTGGTGATTTGGTTTTGCAGCTGCTGGCTGACATTATTAACCGTATTGTTCCCCGTGCTGAAAATTTTATCGGTCATGTTGGTGGTGATGATTTTGTCGTGATTTTTAATGGTGATAACTGGTTCAGTTGTTGTGAAGAAATTATGAACCAGTTTGACCAGCGGATTGTGCATTATTATGATAAAGATGCACTGCAGGCGGGAGGAATTGAAGCATTAAGCCGTAATGGTGAACGTAGTTTTTATCCGTTACTGAGTCTGGCAATAGGTGTTGCTTTACCAGATCCCCTGCTTTGCCATAGTCACCATGATGTTGCAGCGTTGGTCACAGCAGCAAAACACGAAGCCAAAAAGCAAAGTGGCAGTACTGTTTTTGTAAGCAGGCGTCGAGGGCCTCCCGAACAGCGCTCAGCTATACTGGCTGGACCATTAACGCGCTGAATTACGTTAGAATAGCCAGCTTAAAGAAAGCAAGAGTATAAGCGGATGTTATTAGAGAGTTTTGTAACACAGAATGAGGAAGGGTTTTGTTTCAGCCGTAAACAGGCAAGTGACTTTGCCAAAAAGGTTGCAACAGATTTTAATCCTATTCACGACGAAGATGCGAAAAGGTTTTGTGTACCGGGAGATCTGCTGTTTGCTTATCTGCTTAGCCATTATGGCCTGACAGAACAACTAAGCTGCCAGTTTGCCGGGATGGTTGGGGCAGAAACCTTGCTGCATTGCCAGATTGAACCAGCTCAGATCCGTATTTGCGACCAGCAGCAGAAAGTGTATCTGACACTGGAGCACAGTGGTGATTGTTTAAAGGATGCGGCGATTATAGAGCCATTGATCAGAGATTATGTCCGTTTCTCCGGGCAGAATTTTCCGCATATTCTGCAGCCGCTGATGGCGCAGCATCAGGTAATGATTCATCCGCAACGGCCATTGGTGATATATGAAAGTATGTCACTGAGTTTTAACCGTTTACCCCAGCAACAGGTAGAACTTACACTGGCATCATCTTCGCTGGATGTTGAGGGTAAAAGAGGTAACGCGTTGCTGGAGTTTGCCCTGACTGAACAAGGTCAGTTGATTGGCAAAGGCCGCAAAAAAATGATTCTCAGTAATCTGATGCCTTACGATGAAGAACAAATGCAACAAATGATAGCGGCATATAATAGCCGTAAAAACGCTGCCTGACCGTTATTACTACCGTTACTAAATACCGCTGATACTCATTTTACCACCGGTTCCGGCCGGTGGTTTTCTTCCCTGATATTTCCGTTGTCTCTATGTATTTCAAGGCTATTTAGCCCTGAGCAAATAGGCTATAGTACCAGCCAGTTTTGCTGCAGGGATTCTTATGCTGACCACCACACCATTACAACCCGGCTTTCTGATTATTCACAGTAATCGCCTGGAACAACTGCGGGAGCTGATTGTTGCCTGGACCAAGCGCTACCCTTTGTCTGTGCTCGAGCCAGAGCATATTCTGGTGCAGAGTAATGGTATAGCACAGTGGCTTAAACTGGCACTTGCGGCGGATGAACAGGAAGGGGGCTGTGGTATCGCGGCATCGCTTGATGTGCAGTTACCCGCGCGTTTTATCTGGCAACTGTACCAGTTAGTGCTGGG
>CAZXTH010000076.1:0-11697 GCA_964643585.1 uncultured Pseudoalteromonadaceae bacterium | reverse complement strand
GCCCACTGATACAAGCCTTGCGAACATTATCAAAAGAGCCGCTGACATAAGAAAAGAAATACGGACGGCCTACCTGCTGCAATGCTTCAATCGCACATTGGCGTATGACGCAACCATCAGGAAATGTTACCACCGGAACGTCGGTCATGTCGCCAATATGCACCGCCCCGGAGCTGACCCAATACAAAGATTCAACCCGTAAAATACTGTCAGAAGCGGAAACAAGCGGCTGACCGGCCATCGTTTTAAAAATAACCACATCAAGTTGCTGCTGCGCAGCCATGCCAGACAACACAGCCGATGACGCCGCCGTAATCTCGACCCGCAGGCCAGGATTTTCTTCAAGACACAGTGCAATAATGTCGTGCAGGTGTTTAATATCAAAATCATCCGGTACTCCCAGCGCGATCCGCCCTTGCATATGGGGTTTCTTCAATGCCCCAATTGCCCGGTTTGTCCGCGATAAAATATCACGCGCCGCCGGTAGCAACTGCCGCCCTTCTTCTGTCAGCCCCAGAATATGCCCCTGCCGGCGTTCAATCAAACGACAACCGATATCATCTTCCAGACGCCGTAAACCTGCACTCAGAGTGGACTGCGTACGCCCCAATTCTTCACCCGCGCGCGCAAAACCGCCATAGTCGGCGATAAAAACAAAGATGCGTAACTGCTCCAGCGTAATGCCACGCCCTGCTAATTGATCTGCTTGTGTCTGCACGTTTTCTGCATCCTGTCACACCTTCATTATCGTAAAAATCAATTATGGATAAATGATAATTCATTTAGAAGTTTACAAAGCTTGCTGCAGAATGCAACCGTCACTATCTTCAATGCAAAAGAGGTTATCCATGCTGCTGATTATTGCCCCGATATTGCTGGTTATCGTTATTGGCTACAGTTACGGGCGAATAAAACCTGACAGTAGCAATGCCGATAAACTGATTAATGATTATGTGTTGTATATCGCCTTACCAGCCTTGCTATTTATTGCAGTTGCCAAAGCAGATATTCATGAGCTGCAACAAGGGGGCTTTATACTATCTACCCTGGCAGGTATCGCTGCCAGCTATGTTCTTGCCGCCTGGCTGGCCAAAAGTATGAAGATTTCCCTGCCGCACTCTTCCATCCTGAGTATGGGGGCATGTTATGGCACCACCGGTTATATGGGTATCCCCATCTTGCTTTCGGTCTATGGCGAACAAGCCGCCCTGCCCGCCGCCATTGCTACTATTTTGCATAATATCCCGGCGATTATGGCGGTGCTGATCAGCTGGCAGCTGTTCGGTAAAAGTAGCGCAACGCCACGGGGGTCAATGCTTGGCAGCCTCGCAAGTGCCACCCTGACCATGCTTAAAAACCCACTGACGCTGTCTGTACTTGCCGGGTTGATCTTTGTCTTATCTGGTACTCAGGTTCCGGCAGCGGTCGAATCGTCAGCCCGCTTTCTCGGCAATGCTGCAGGGCCAACGGCATTATTTGCACTGGGGCTTGGTCTTGCCCGGCTAAACATCAGGCAACAGCTTAATTTGGCTGCAGGCAAGATTGTATTACCGATCATCCTGTTAAAGCTTGTTGTGCAACCCGCTGTCACCCTTATCACTGCTACCTTTATCTTTGGGATGGAACCAGGCATCTGGCTGGCAACAGCCGTCATTATAGCCGCTCAACCAATTGGTGCCGGTGTTTATGTGTTTGCCAGAAAATATGGCTACCAGCAGGAAGCCATATCGCTGTCGATTATGGTATCACTACTGCTCGCTGCACTAACCCTGCCCGTGATATTGCACCTGATGCCAGATTTTTAACCCGAGTGCTGTTTAGGCTAAAAGTACTGGCTCGCTGATTTGTATTGACCTTTCCCCTAAATTTAAAGCAATGACATTAATGAGATTGCCAAAGACCAGCACGGATAATGGTCTCAGACAGTGCTTAAAGACACTGGCAACGCAATATCCAGACTTGTTTGATACACCTTCAATAATCTTCAAACATCTTTAACAGACCTTTGGCTGTTATTCGCTGACACTGCGCAGGCAGTGAATAACAACAAGGGATAAAGATGAAATTGAAATTAGCGTTTATTGCAGCAAGCGTATTGGCGCTTAACGGCTTTGCCAACGCCAATAGCAACGACAGTATTAGTACAAAAATTGCTGAGCTAAAACCGCAGCAATTAAGTAGCGTGCTGGTAATACAAAACGACAAACTGGTGCACGAAAGTTATTATAACGGTGCCACTGCGGATGATTTACATGACATTCGCTCGGCAAGTAAAACCTTTACCGGTCTGATGTTTGGTAAAGCTATTGCCGATGGTTACTTTAACTCGGAGCAGGACAAGGTTTTACCGCTGTTTAACCATGCCACGGTGCTATTTCCCAGCAACGAAAAATCGAATATGACGTTTTTTGACTTACTCTCGATGACCAACCCGCTTGAGTGTGATGATATGAACAACTTGTCGGCTGGCAACGAAGAGCGGATGTACCTGACACGCGATTGGGTTAGCTTTTTTCTCAGTTTGCCTGCCCGGGCCAACCCACCATGGGAAAAACCGATGACGCAGCAACCGTATGGCCGGGATTTTTCGTACTGTACTGCCGGTATTTCAGTGACTGCCGCCGCTATTGAGCTAGCGTCCGGCAAAAAGTTGTCTGATTACACCCAGGAAGCGCTATTTAAACCACTTGGCATTAGCGAAAGCATATGGCCGTATAACGCCATGGGCATTACCCAGGGCGGCGGCGGTGTAAGAATAAAGCCAAAGGATCTGATAAAAATTGGTCAGCTTATTTTGCACAAAGGTAATTGGGCAGGTAAGCAGTTGCTGCCAAAAGACTGGATTGAAAAAAGCTTACAATCTTACTCCGAGTCAATGCCGGAAATGCATGCCACTTACGGCATTACCTGGTGGCGCTTCCCGTTTAATGTGGACGGCAAAACGGTGGATAGCTTTGCCGCAGCAGGCAACGGCGGCAATTACCTGTTGGTGGTACCTGCATTAAATGCCACTGCCGTGATTACCGCAACAGCCTATAACACCCGCTATATGCATAAGCAAACGCATGCCATCTTTGCGAGCGCTATTTTGCCTGCATTAATGATGCAGGATCAGGCAAATTAATGGTGCTGATTTTGGTGCGCTCAGTATTCACTGAGTGCACCATCTGTTGTAGCACCGGGGCAAAGTCAGCCTGCTGAATAATGGGGCTGAACACCGGGGTCGATACCAGGTACTGATAATCTAAAAATCCTTCGGCAATGGCCTTTGCCAGCGATATTTTAGCCGCAGTGAAATCGGCATCGGCAATTTCCACCACGCTTCTGGCAACATACCAATTTGGCCAAACCGGAGTGTCGCTTTGCGTAAGTGGGCGCTCTGCTATACCTTCAATATGGTTTTGTTTGATTAACCAATAGCGCAAAGATTGCGAGTACAAACTGTCTGGTTCCAGCGCTTCGGCTTCTGCCAGTGCGCTTGCAGCCTGTTGCCAGTTAGCTTCCTTTATAGATAGTGTTGCCAGCGTGATGTAACTATATGCAGTAGTTGCATTAAATTTTTTCAGCGCGTTTAACGCCTGGTACGCCGCAGGGCTATCGCCACGCGCATCGGCATCTTTAGCATACTGCACAGCAACAAACGTATCGTTAGGGGCGAACTTGTAGGCAGTATTCACCCAGCTTGCGGATTGCTCTGATAATCCGGTCAGATACAAAATTTCTGCTATCTGTAAAAAGGTATAGCCACCGTGGTTATTCAACACAGATAAGTTTAATTGCAGTGCCTCATATAACCGCCCTTTGCGCACATACAAATAGGCTAAAGAAGCGGCAATTTGGTTAACAGCAGTACTATTGGCCTGTAACGCCTGCTCGTAATGATAAATGGCCTTTTCAATATCACCCAGTGCATCAAAGTAATAGCCCTGCAACCGGGACAATTGCCACGGCGCTAGCTCTGAGCCCGACAACAGCGCTATTTGCTCAGCAGCTAATACCAGAAACTGTGTGTTACCATTAAATTTTACCACCCGCTCAATATAGCTAATGGCCAAGCCCATACGCGCATCCACATTTTGTGGCGCGATGTTGATATATTCTTTGAACAAATCCGTTGCGATGGCATTGCCCGACGCCGTATTTTGCCGGGCATATTCAAATGCCTTGCTCAGACCTGCAGGATAAGGGCTTTCATCTCGGGAATGGTGCGCGCTGTAATCAGCGGCAGGTTGCAGCGGTAAATAAACGGCATAAGACACCGCCATGAGAAGCCCAACAAACAGCGCGATATAAGCGTATTTAGCATTGAGACTGCCTGGCGGTAACTCTGCCGCCGGATCATAATCGGTATGCTGCGCTGCAACGGCATCTGTACTACTGACTATTTCGACAGCCGGGATCCAGCGGTATCCCTCACTACGCACAGATTCAATAATATCGGTCTGCAAAAAAAGCAAAGCTTTGCGCAGCAACGACACCCGCTGCGCCACGGTTTCATCTGATACATGAGATGTGCGCCAGACTTTTTGAGCTATGTCGGCAGTAGACACTGGCCGTTGCCCTGCCTGCACTAAGGTTTCCAGCAACCGGTAAGTTAACCCCTTCAGCGGCAGTAATTGGCCATCATAATAAACGCCCTGCACATCAGGGTATATCTGCAAACCTGCGGTTCGTAGCACTGTAGCAGCCCCCCCAATGTGATGTTTTGTTGCATCCATATGACCACTTAACTCAAAGCACACCTTACAATGCGTAATCACAGTTTGAAAATACCACCTTGGGCAACCTCCAGGGAAGAGTTTCAATTACTCTCGACAGCCATAACTCTAGCCAAGGACGTTGCGTCAGCAACTGACAAAGCGCGACTCACGGGTGCTTTACATACCATTGCAGATAATCAACCCGCTCACGGGTCAGTTTTAACAGGCAATTGGTATAAATCGTCTGAAAACCACTGCCGGTTTGCGATTCATAGGTTTCAAAATCACAGCTGGTATCACGAAATTTAATCCAGCTACGCTGAGTATTCCGTAAATAGACATCCTGTGTATTGTCTACTCCGAATGACTTACCGTTGTCTTTATACCTGCCCATCAGCTTTTTATATGCCGCATTCAGTTCTGCATCAGCAATTTTTAGTTGCTGCTGCAAACACTCATACATATCAGCTTCAGTGTTGGCATTACGGCAAGGATTACTGTCTATCCCATCACCAGCAAAGCTGGTCCCACAGAAAAACAAGCTGCAAAACGTTATAATTTTCCAGTTCACTAAAATATTCTCACTTTCAGGTATGTGCTTTAATTATAAAAAAAACCAGTCAAACTACTTTCATGGTTTTTAACATAAAGTTTGAAATTAATTGGCCACCGAGCTTTTGTACCGCATCAATGTACAAACCCGTTCTTTAAGTAAATCCAGGCTATGGGACGACACAATAACCGGAGCAAGAGAACCATCACCTGCAATACTTTCAGTCCACCAAAGTTTTATTTCCGCATCACGGAATGCAAGCCACGCACGTTGAGCATGTTTCAGTGTGTCTTTCTCTGCAGGTGCTAATAAGGCAAGTAATTCTTTATACTCACTATTCAGTTTTTTATCCCAGCTATTATAGGCTTTCACCTGCGCATCCCGCATAAATGCAGTCACACCACCACTCAATTGCATATCATGTTCAAATTCAATATCAATCGGATGTTCTTTCTTAGCTCCACAGAATGGCTCCGCCTTAGCAGATAAGCTCATCATAACCAGTAGCATCACCAACCACGTTTTCATGTAGCTTCTTTCTTGCCGTTGTTTTGCTCTTTGAATCACGCCTCTGACTACAGATAATTGCATTACCTCTGTATCCCCCAATGCTCAGCCAACACCCAGTTAGTTTTAAATTCACAAGTACGGGCATTAAATGTAAATTCACAGCCCTGCTCTGTTAGATCGTTCAGCACGCCACGAATAACAGGCCCTGACTGCCCGATAAAGTAAATACCATCAACAGATACCCGCTCACCCGACCAGACTAACTGAGCCCTGTTGAATAAGGCTAAACAAAGCCCGTCAGTGACCACAAAAAGCCCGGTATCATCGTTGTAAATAACATTCTCAATGCCATCCCACTCAGTAGTGGTAATAACTTTTCGGGCGTTAGGGTCAACAAAATACCCCTGCCCGCCAGCAACAACAAGAACTAGCGGCTCACCCGGTACCTGAAGCACAGCATTATAAGAACTTATGCCGCTCTGGCCGAATACTCCAACCCATTCCAGATAAGACTCGTCCAGAAACTTAACCCACAGCGTATTGCCAGAGCCATAGAAATTATGTTCTTCAAAATCCCCTGATAACGGCGGGCGGTCTAGTATTTCAGCTTCCATCACATCCACTTAGAAACGGTTTAAGATATTGATTATATGTTTATTTTTAATGCCACACCATACGCGGGAGTTACTCTGTAATACTCTCAATATACTGTAAAAGATTGCGAAAGGTCTGGTTTGCACAAGGTATCGTATCCCGCAAGGACATAATTTCATTTCTAATATCCGGGGAGTGAAATACCCTAGGTTTTCCTGTTCTGTACTGGCCAGATAGCATATGTTGCCCGCTTAAGCATTTAACCTCAGGCTGTAAATAAGCTTTTTCAGAAGAAACTTTTGCGGTAAAAAGTGTCAGACGGTGAGCAGGAATATCTTTGTTCCATACCTTTGAGGCAACACTTACCCCAACCTTATACAGCTCTTCGTTATGTTTGCAGTAAAATGCAAGATTATTTTCAGCCATAAGCTCAGATGTTTTCATGTTATCTGCTGAACCTGCGAAGTAAAATTTCTGGCTTACGCGCAATTCTGGCGTATCAGATTTGGCTGTCAGTTGAGCACCTGCAATATGGTAGGTCACCCTGACCGTCGGGCAAACCTTAATCGGTACTGCATAAACGTCTTTGCTGACAGGATGTTCAGTAATATAAACCGACGTATTAACAGGGATAACATCTTCACGATCAATTGGATATATTGTCATTGTTGAAGAGAAATATGACTGCGGTTGCCATAATATTTCATCATGCAGCTCTGAAGCATTAATCACGGGAAAATATCCAGGTTTAAAGATATGCCCGCGGGCACTGACAACTTTTGCTTCACCGTTTTTATCCGTGATATAAACGCCTAGCTTCCACGGTTGCAGAATATAAGGTTCTTGCTCGCTAATCACTAAAGCACCGGCTACAGGATTGCCCTGTGTATCAACCACTTTTATGGTTTTCGGGGTGCATCCGGTAAGCAGCGCCAAGATGCCTGATATTGCAGCAAACTTAATAAACGCAACATATGCGGGAATACTACAGACTGTATCTTTCATCTGGTCTCTTAGAACCTGTTTCGGATTTGCTGCACTTCGGCTCTGCGGTGTTAAAAACAGACTTAAAATGCTCATTTACTCCATGTAAATTGCGCTTTCGCGCCTGTTTTTGCCTTGCATAACCTTTGTTCGCGAGATCTGAAACAGGTTCTTACTTGGTAAAGTTTTATCTGGCAACCTGAACCAGCCCGGTTTCTCTGGCAAACGCTTCCAGCTTTTCAGTTAACTGATCAGGATCTTTATAAAATTCAGTATCCAGGCTATCAGTATCCGCAGAATCTCTATATTGCTCGCTGATTTCCCAGCGTTCGGCTCTGTCTGTCGGCACAGCTGCAACACCAAATAACTGTGTTTTTGCCTGTTGCAATAGAGACAACGAATGAACCGCATTCAACTGGATTAACCCTGCTTCTGCATACCGGTAATGCTCGCCTGAGCTGTTATCAAAATATTGTTCGAAACCGCCGTTATATACCTCGCCTACCAACACGTTTACTGCATAATATCGTTTTTCATATTCAGACAACGCTTCAAAACCACCTGGTTGGCGATAAACCTTATCAACCAGCTCACGCCATAATGCCCGGAATGGGCACGTTTTTTCCAGTTCACGCTCACGTTGGTAATAAGCCTTTGCTTGTTCAATATTTTGTCGGTTACCATTTTTGCACGGCATGCACAGGCCGCCATTACGTTCAGCTGTGCCGGGTAATACCAAAGCACCACATGCGGTACAGGCTACTTTTTCAGTCATTATCTTGTTCCGGTCATATCATGGAGTTTTACGAGTTGCAGCTAAAAGCATCACTTGCAGCAATAAATTTTATCTGGCAGGTATTTTACTTTCAGTAAGAACGCCATCCTTAAAAATAAAGACGTGTATTTCCTCTGCCGCTTTTAACTGTGCGTCTTCAGGCTCAAAACGCCCCACAAATCCGGGCATCGAGATATAAATAGAGTCAGCTACTTGCTCTGTTTCAATAAGATCTGAACAACTACCAAATGCTGCAGTGGCTTCCACCCCATTTTGTGAGAGGCTTACAACATAAAGCAAAGCCGGACAGGCTGTGCCGCCGTTGTCCTGAATAAGTACAATATCGCGGTTCCCAATCTGATAAACACCCTCCACACTCAGGCTGACATTACCTTGTATTTCAGGGGTTAAGGGGAGTCCCTGATACAACAGGGTTGTTCTGTCCTGTATTTCTAACTGTCCAAAACGGGTTGGGATATTCTCTGCAAACACACTGACAGATGTAAAACTCAGCAGGAAAAGCAGCACAACAGACTTAAACATCATTAATTCTCTTATACGATAAAGTTACAGGCCGAATACCAGACACAGAATAAAATTGCGGCGCAAAGTGACACAAGCTTAAATAAAATCAGTCGCGGCACTTCTCGGTATATACCAGCGGCTGAGTAGCCTGAATGCCTTTAATAGCCTTATATACAACGAACAAGATTAAAATGGAGAATAAATTGATTACTACTTTTGCACTTCCAAGTGGCAATGAGACATTAAGTTGTAACCCAAAGCTGAAACTATAAGCCCAATTCTCTGTTTCAAAGCCAATTATCTGAAACGCATATAGCCACATAACCCATTTTAAGACCTTAAAATTCTTTCTATATATCTGATAGGCAAAATAGCTATTAATACCCAACATAAGCGTTAACACTATGGCGAGCCCCCATATAAACAGAGGTTGCCCTGATGCAAACATAAGCGCCAGCGCCCATAAAAAAACCAACCCAAGGCAACTCCCTAACCCCAGAAGCCAGTAAGTCAATTTTGTATATTTATTATGGTGCAGCATGCAGCCTCCACATTCCCCGCTTTAGAATACCATCTAAGCGTATTTGCCATTCCTGAGTTCTTTTAACATGCTCAACCAGCATGTTAATCACAGGCATCTGTAACTTGTACCAGCAGCCAACTTTTTCCATAGGGGCGAAAAACGGCTTCATGCGCACAAGCTTCATCAACGAAAAAAGTTATAGCAATATCCGAACCTTTATCGTGTACTTCCAGCACCCATGCTTTCCCTTCTTTTGGAAAGATTGTTTTTGCAAGAACAAACTCGAAGATATCAGTATCACCAGTACCAGAGATAACCTGGCGCACACGCTCCGGTAAATAACGCTGAAGCGCATGCTCAGCTTCAGGCCCACCATCACACACATAGGTTTTAATCAGCTCTACAAGCTGATCCGGAAAGCGATCAAAAGCAGCAACATGCAAGCGCTCATCAATTTCTATCCATTCAGAGTTACTACAACTTGGCTGATAAGTACTTTCTCCGATACGAAGCTCATTTGCTGCAGCAGCAGAAAAAAGTAAGGAAAATACCAAAGGAATAAAGCTGCCTCTCATATAAAAGTTAATCTCTGGCAATTTTTGAATGATGAATAATCCAATACGCTAAAGCGACAAAAACACCACCGACTAAAACAGCTAAAGACCATAACCAAGAGTTTACGAATGCCAAAGAGTCATGTTCTTTCTGGAGCCGGTTTGCATCATTAAATACGGCAGCGCTAAATGCAAGATGAACTAAGAGTCCACCGATAATGGGTAATACATTCCACAAAACACCAAACATCATGATATGTTCAGAGGTTAAATTATAATAAGAATCCATATTGCTACCTTAGTTGAAATTAGCATGATACTGATTTTGATTGGGTTTCATATACAAGAGTAATCCCCTCAATAGCACGTTTTTAATAACGATGTCGACAGAGCAAGCCATTTAACTGCGCCACCAGAGAACTCAGCTTCAATTCAAATACCGGCTAAATTTGATGAACGATCAGAGGCTAATAAACCATAGAGTGCAGAATCAGAAACTATGCCGTTAATCTCCCAACGTTGCCTGAGTAATCCTTCTTTGATAAAGCCGAGTCGCTCCAGAGCTTTAGCAGAAGAAACATTTTCAGGATCAATCTCGGCTTCAACACGACGAAGGCCCAACGTATCAAAACCGTATTCCAAAAGAGCTTTTCCTGCCTCGGCAACGAACCCCTGCCCCCAATGCTGGGTTCCAATTCCAAAGCCGATTTCAGCACGTTTTGATTCCTGCTCATAACTGAAAAGCATGCATTTACCGATTAACTCACCTGTCGATTTTAAAAAAATACCAAGCGTAATAGCTTTCTGATATTTCATTGAATCAGTACTTGAGTTGATAAAAGCTCGTGCGTCATCAAACGATGACCAAGGAGGTGTATTCCAATATTTCATGACCTCTGAATCGGAGAAAATCCTGAATAATGCTTCAGCATCACCAAGTTCTAAAGGGCGAAGTATCAGCCGTCCAGTATTGATAGTTGGTAAAAAGTTTTGTGTCATTTATTTTTCCGGTTTAACGCTGAATAACGCGGACTCCATAGATATCACCTGTTACAACACCAATGCCATTTTCAATTTCCAGCTGGGAGAGCCGGTTCTTATAGTTTGCCCTCAACATCTGGCCAAGGCTAGCAAATGATGCCTCATCATTATTTTTAAGGTTAAGCCAGAAAGGACGATCTGTATATCGATTAAGAATCATCTCTAAATCACTGATAGCATAGCCTTTACCCCTAAACGGAAAACTCTGACTATTATCAAAGGTATATCCATACCCTGCATCCAGCTCAGTTAATTGCTCAAACGTGCTTTGTCTGACCTCTCCTTTACCATTCGTTGCACAATCTAACGTCCAGTCATGAAACAAAACAAAGCGGTTATCTTTCACCCGCTGAATATTGATATGAATAACATCGAATCCGGCGTTATTGGCATCACTTATAGACTCCGCCGTATTCTCTATATGAGCACTTTTCGATTGAATAATAGATTGAGCAGTGCAACCATTATTCTCAATCGCTTGATAGTCTACAAGCTGCCCACCACCGCGGTATGCAACAAGTTGGATCTTGAAGTTCAGGTGAACTCACCAAGACAAAAACCATAAATCCGCCTACCACTACCAGTGCACTAACTGGCCCAAATTTTATACATTCACTTTCCTGTTAATAACTGAGTTGAGCTTTCTTATAGAACCAAGATAAGCCTGAAATAAGCTCTGGCTCCAGACTCTTATCTGTTACCAAAATTGTTAGTTACAAGCCACTCAGCCATTGTGTCGAAATATCCCTCAGCATAAGGTGTATTTCGAGGTTGGCTAAACATCTCACGCACACCACCCGTCTCGGCCTGTTTTAGATTGTGGTTGGCTCCTGCAAAAACCCGCACCGAGAGAACTGCCTCAGCATTCTGACCGATAGTTTCCTGATAAAGCTTCAGAGTTTTTCTCCAATCGACATTGGTATCCTTGTCACCAAACA
>CAZXTH010000075.1:0-11720 GCA_964643585.1 uncultured Pseudoalteromonadaceae bacterium | reverse complement strand
GATACGGTTTGTTAATGCCTCTGCAGGTCTGGCTCGCCGGATACTGTTCTTCAGCAACAGATAAAGTGGTAACTCCAATGCGAATGCCATCAGCAATAGCTTAGTGAACGCAAGCGCATCGGGCACATCCAGTGCCAGTAAACACCCGGCAAGAATCAGATAAAGCGGGCCATCACCGGTTTTGGAAAACCAGTAGCTGGCTTTAAAAATAGCCAGTGAAGTGCTGCGGTCAAATAACCGGCAAAAAAACTGATGATCCCATTGTTCCAGACGCTTCAGTAACATGGCAGCTCTCCGTCATGTCGGTGTTGTTCAGATTCTAACCACCATTTATGACAAAAACATGACGCGGCTCAACTACTCTTACAACCCTGTCTGATAGCGCTTGAGCTTACCTGTTACAGCGCTATACTGTGCAGAACATCTGTCAGTCCCTGCTTGGAGTATGCTATGGAATACAATACTTCTGAACTCTGTGATCTTTATGCCGATTCCGTTGATGTGCTGGAGCCGTTGTTTGCCAGTTATGGCGGGCGTCGTTCCTTTGGCGGACAAATTCATACCGTGAAATGTTTTGAAGATAACGGCCTGATTCGCAAAATACTGACCGACTCGGGTGTAGGCAAAATCCTGCTGATCGACGGAGGTGGCTCAGCCCGCCGTGCTCTGGTTGGCGCAGAACTGGCTTCTATTGCTGCAGCAAATGGCTGGGAAGGCATAGTGTGCTATGGCAGTGTTCGGGATCTTGATGCTCTGGAAGACTTTGATATTGGCATTCAGGCGGTTAATGCTATCCCTGTCGGAGCTGACGACAAAGGTTTTGGAGAAGTTGATGTTCCGGTGAATTTTGCCGGCGTTACCTTTCTGCCTGGCGACCATTTATACGCAGACAGTACCGGTATTATTCTGTCTCCTGATCCACTGGATATTGAATAAGGCGGCCCTGTGCTTAGTTTATTTACTGCCCGGCAACTTAGCGAATATTGCCAGCCCAGAGCCGGAGAAACACGGCTGGGTGAAGCACTAACTCTGCCGGTAGTAACAACTTCACTGGCAGAAACATTACAACATGCCAGAGAACAGGGATGCCGTTATGCCTTGCTGGGGGTTCCCGAAGATATTGGCCCCAGAGCCAATCTTGGTTTGCCCGGAGCCGATGGTGGCTGGCAGGCATTTCTGAGCCGCTTTCTGAATTTACAACATAATGCTTTTATCAACTCCCCTGCATTGCTATTGCTGGGGCACATCGACTGCAGTGACTTGCAGCAACAGGCTGCAACGCTGAACAACAGCAAATCTGCAGATTTAGCCCAACTGCGGCAGCTGTGCGAACAGCTCGATCAACGGGTTCATGCCATTGTTGCTGACATTTTTGCAGCAGACCTGCTTCCCATCGTTATCGGCGGTGGTCACAATAATGCTTTTCCGCTGTTAAAAGCGCTGTCAGAGCAATCCGGCCTTCCTGTAAACTGTGCGAATCTTGATCCTCATGCTGACTTCCGGCCGCTTGAAGGGCGCCACAGTGGTAATGGTTTCAGTTATGCCCATCAGCAGCACTATCTGGATCGTTACTATGTACTGGGCCTGCATGAGTTAAAAAATAATGCCGCCAGTCTGGAATCAATGCAGCAGGTAAATGCTGAGTTCTGCAGTTATCAGCAATTGTTTGTCAGGCAGGAAATCCGTTATCAGGATGCGCTGGATAACTGTATTGATTTTATTGTACGGGCTCATACCGATATTGGCATTGAAGTAGATACCGACAGCATCAGCCTGATGCCGGTCAGTGCCTTTACTAATTGCGGCCTGACAGTTGCGCATGCAGAGCAGTTTGTCTACCAGTTGGCAAAGCTCCCCCGCAGCCGCTATCTGCATCTGGCTGAAGCCGCCCCGGCACGCCACCCTGCAGGGCAAGCTGCTGGCATCAGCGAAGCAGGACAAATCCTCAGTGCCCTTGTTTATGCTTTTATTCAGGGCAAACAGACCCTGGCCGCACAGAGCTTTGTCAGTTAAATCATCCTGAAAATTCGTTCTTACTCAAAATCTTACATATAGCCGGGTAGCCGGCTGTATGCTTTAAGATACCTTGCATTTTTGTCGTCTGATGCGGGGAAAAACCGGGCAAAACAACGTTTACCCTCTTTCGTCCCCGACATAACTTGGGGCATCTGACAACCTTCAGCTAACGTCAATACCATTGGTACCAGCCAGCTGGCAGGCACCAAGAACTAAGGAATCTAACCTTTATTTTCGTTCAGCAAGGAGCAACATTAATGAAGAAATCGACTATCGCAGCACTGGCCGCCAGCACCATGCTTTTTTCTATGGCAGCACAAGCAGTCCCTTGGTGCTATAGAGGGACTATCGTACAGATTGCAGACGTACAATGGTCCGAAGCTCAGATATTAGCTAACTTTTACGGCTCAGTCCCTTCGGGAGTTGCCGATCCGGAAGTATATATAGCATCTCATGCCTCCAATAACTATGCGTCGTTATTTGCTGGGGGGGGTGGTGGTTTTGGTGGTTATTCAGTGCCAGGTTCAGGCACAGTCAGAGTAATACCTTATGCGCCGCACAGCCTGGTCGGCATGGTTGGTCCAGGTTATTATTTCACCAACCAGGGCATGAAGTTTAAAATGCAAAAATGCTATACGATCCCACCAATGGTAGCTGTAAAAGAAAAGCTTAAGCTGACCCCGGAAGATCCCGGTAGCGATATTGTATTTGACCCGCTGCCACAAACAGAAAATATCAGGCAATACTGGCAAAAAGCCAAAGACACAAAAGAACTTTCTGGAAATTGATTTTCATTCTTCATTTCCCCAAAACACTGGCCAGAATGCTCTGGCCAGTGTTTCTGCTTGAACTCCTGCATTACCAGATGTATTGTGACGTAATAATGAACTTACAGTACAAGAATGTTAATAATCGTGCCCGCTGTGCCGCTGTTGTTCTGTTCACTGCTATTCATATTTATCTTGTATCCGTTTCCACTGATAGCCAACAGTAATTCTCTGTGCTTCTCACGGCAAATTGATATAAATGAACAAATCCATGCCTGCCGCCAGTTACTTAATTGGCAGGAAGGTGCTGCATTTGATTATCAGAATCATCAACACTTCAGTGCCACAATCCGGCTGGCAGAGCTTTATACACATCAGGCAAATTTTCTGCCAGCCACAGAGTTGCTGGCTGCATTAACAGGCTACCAATCCAGCTTTACGGCAACAGAACTCATCCAGTTTTTACGCAGACAGGGAATTTTGTCTTACCGGCAAGGGCTGCGCCCTCAGGCATTACAAAGTTTCAAGCTGGCTGTAACCCAGGCAAGAGAGCTTGATGAACCAAACTTGCTGGCTGTGACTCTGTCTGATATAGGAACAGTGCAAATGGCGATGATGCTCTATGCCGAAGCAATAGATAGTTATCAGGAAAGCCTGAAACTGAAAGAATTACATGCTTCAGCCGCCAGTATCGCCGTTACTCTTAATAACATCGGCAGCGTATTCCGTCATCTTGGTGACCATAGGCTGGCTGCCGATTATATCAGCCAGGCCGTTGAGCTTTATGAACAACACCAAATGCCGGATAAAGCTGCCCACTCCAGAGAAGAACTGGGCCTGATACTGGCACAACAAGGGGAATATGCTCAGGCCCGGCATATTTTACAACACAGTCTGAGCTATTTTCAGACAGCGGAGCAACCACACTCGGAACTCCGGCTTAGTATTATGCTGGCAGATATCTTATTGAATGCGGGTCTGATAACTGATGCTTCCAGCTTGCTGGAGCAAGCAAGCCAACTGGATATACAACTGGGAACCTCTGATCAATCAGCTGCTCTGAAACTGGTACTTGGCCGGTTACAGCAGGCACATGGTCACTATCAGCATGCAGAAGCTTTATTTCAATCAGGGTTAAACCTTGCACAACAACAACACAATCAGGAACTCAGTTTACGGGTGTTGCAGGCATTAGTGAAAAATGCGGCTGAATTTTCTCAATGGCAAAGTGCATATCAGCACCAGCTCAGACTTAGTGAACTACGTACTAATCTGCATCAGCAGCAATTTGCCAGTGAGTTAGCTGACAGACGCGCACACTTTGAGTATGAGCAACAGCAAAAAGCGATCAGTAACCTAACCAAAGACAGTGAAATTAAAGAGCTTAAACTGAACCTGCAACAAAGCAGACTAGGGTTGTTGCTCAGCATTGTCGTATTGCTATCAACATTCAGTACTCTTGTACTTTACTGGCAATGGCGCAAACGCCAGCAATTACGACACCATCTTGAAGCCCAACTTGTCTGGCATAAAGAACAGGTTTCGGCATTAGGCGCCAGCTATCGTTCATTGCAGGCTGCATTTGGTCAGCTAAGCCTTGCTATTATGATTTTTAATAACAGGCAACAGTTATTATTCAGTAATGAAGCCTGTGCAAAGCTGCTGAACTATCCCTTGCCTGAACTGATGCTATTGCATCTTGCTGAACTTATTCCATCGCAAAATCAGACATTCTGGCAACTATGGAATAATGAGCAGTCACTGGATAATACTCCTCTGCCCCAGGTAGTACTGCAGCTTGGCAACCAACAGCATGAGTACGATTTGAGCCTGACAACACTCGACCGGGAAGAGCCTCTTACCTTGATTGTTTTATACAATTCACAGGATCTGGCAAACCGCCAGCCATTGCAAAGCTTATTGCCACAAGCTAATTTCCATCAGTTGCTGGTTGACTTAATGCTGACCAGCCTTGATGTCTGGGAGAAACAAACCGGTAGCAGCCGGATTGAAATGGCCGAAAAAAGCGGTATCTGGCGGGTATCTGTTGATGAAGGCCGAATAAGAACCCGCTCGCTTGATCGCTACCTCTCGCTGAAAACACTACCGAAACATCCCCGGTGGCGCGAAGTATTACGCACAGCCCATTTTGTACTGTCCAGTTGCCCGGAAGATAACGCTATCAAGCGGTCGCTGACAGTAAAGCTGGATAGCATAACCGAGCACATTCGTGCCCGGTCATTATTTTAAGCTTGATTGGTTATTCAGACTTATCTGGATTCACGGATAGGGTCAAAAGGAACCCGGTCTGCATTTACTGAGCAAAGCCCGCATGAAAAAGATATCCCCTGATCCAACTGATACAAAGTATGGTGATCAGGTTCGTTATTCTTGAAAACAGAAGGCCCATGAAAAATTGGCCGGACCGTTCCATCATCACCATTATGTGTGAAAGTCAGCTCCCGCTCGCTGAACTGGTAACATATTTGTTCAGCTGTATTTCTGGCAATAGAATAATCATCGTCATCAAACTGACCACAGCTTCTCAGGTTTTTACACACCGCATTAGATTCTCTGGAGAAATACTGCAGTAGTTGTTTCTTCAGCTGGAACTCTCCCAACAAAGTAATCCGGCCGCCCTGGCACCAGCCACTCTCCAGCGCTTCATCATGTGCAATCACACTATTACTGAGCCCGAAAATGGTTACCAGCAATATCCTTATACAGCGAGTTTTCATTCTTCGTATCCTTCAACAGTTAACTCTGTTTCAGACTAGACGAATGCAACACTGAATCACATTTATGTCTGGGACAAAAACGGGCAAAAAAATAAAATCATTAAAAAAATCAGTAAATAGTGTCTGTTATGTATAAGAACTGACAAACAAACTGGGCAATAAACCTTCAGATATCACTGAACATATATTAACGCCCCTGAATTACCGAACGCCCGCCAATCACTAACTGCTGCAATGGATTTACACCAAACTGATAGCAAAGCTCAGCCGGGCGATCTATTCGATAGCAGCCAAAATCAGCCCGCTGACCAGCAGCCAGAGTTCCTCTGTCATTCAGACCCAATGCTTTCGCAGCATGTAAGGTGACCCCGAGTAAAGCCTCTTCAGGTGTCAGGCGGAATAAGGTGCAGGCCATATTCAGCATCAGTGGTAATGAGCAAAAAGGCGATGTTCCGGGATTCAGATCAGTCGCGATTGCCATCGGCACCTGATACTGGCGCAGTAACCCGATTGGTGGCAACTGGGTTTCCCGCAGAAAATAAAAAGCTCCGGGTAACAGCACTGCAACTGTGCCAGCTTTTGCCATTGTCGCCACTCCTGCTTCATCCAGAAACTCTATATGATCAGCAGATAAGCCATCAAAGCTGGCAACCAAAGCTGTACCACCAAGGTTTGATAACTGCTCAGCATGCGCTTTTACCGGCAGCCCCAGTGATTTTGCGGTTTCAAAAACTTTACGGCTTTGCGCAACAGAAAAACCTATGCCTTCACAGAATACATCCACAGCATCAACCAGCCCGCGAGCAGCCAGCTCTGGCAACATCTGACACACCAGCTCAATGTAACCGTCAGCATTATCACGATACTCCGGCGGTAAAGCATGAGCACCAAGAAATGTTTTGCAGATGCTAACAGGATGATGCTGGTCCAACTCATCAGCAACTTCCAGTAACTTCCGCTCATTTTCCGCATCCAGACCATAACCTGACTTAATTTCTACCGTTGTCACCCCTTGTTGTAACAACGCATTAAGCCGGTTTTTAGCCAGAACAAACAGCTCTTCATGGCTTGCTTGCCTGGTAGCATTAACCGTAGCAGCAATACCACCACCAGCCGCAGCAATCTGCTGGTATGTTGCGCCATTCAGCCGCATTTCAAATTCATTGGCACGGCTCCCGGCATAAACAAGATGAGTATGACAATCAATCAGGCCAGGCAGAATCCACTGCCCCTGCACATCATAAACCGGAGTAGCCAAAGCATCGAACTGAGGTAAATGCTCCCGGGGACCGGCATAAACAATATAGCCATCCCTGACTGCCAGCACACCATTAAGGATAGCGCCGTAAGGTTCACCATTATCAGCCATGGTAGCAAGGTTGGCATTAATCCAGATAGCATCAAATTCAGTCATGGTTACCCCGGTAATATGAAATACAGCTCATAAAAATAGTCTACCGCAAAAACTTGTATATACAACCAGAATCAGCTAAGTTTTATGCCATATCATCTTCAGGGTGTTGTTATGGCGATTGCCAAATTTGCTGAAATTAAAGAATACATGCTGGGCCAGATTGAAATAGGTGCCTGGCCGGAACATAGCCGGGTCCCTTCTGAAAACGAGCTGGCAAGCCAGTTTGACGTAAGCCGGATGACAGCGCGCCGGGCATTACAGGAACTGACGGAACAGGGCATCCTGTACCGCACTCAGGGAGTGGGCTCTTTTGTCGCAGCCCTGAAATCACAGTCTTCCCTGCTGGAAATCCGCAATATCGCTGACGAAATCAATAACCGCGGTCATGCGTACAGTGCCAGATTAATTCAGTTGACTGAGCTGCCCTGCCCGGCAGTGATTGCCGGAGCACTTGGCCTGAAACGTAATGAACCGGTGTATTTTTCTCTGATTGTACATCTGGAAAACCAACAGCCACTGCAGTTGGAAGCCCGCTATGTCAGCCCTCTACTTATCCCGGATTATATCCGGCAGGATTTTAACCAGCAGACCCCCCACCAGTATCTGAGTTTTGTCGCACCACTAACCGAAGCAGAACATACTGTTGAAGCTATCTGGCCAGATAATTTTACCTGTCAGCATCTGCAGCTGAAAAAACCTGAACCCTGCCTGCGACTGACCCGCCGCACCTTCAGCCGTGAAGGGGCAGTCAGTCTGGCTTACCTGACATCTCCGGGCAGCCGTTACCGTTTAGGCGGCCACCTGAACTTTGCTTTACCTGTTACACCAACCCATAAAGAGAATTTCTGATGACAGATCCACGTATAGATAACAACAGGGTGATCCGTGCTCCCCGTGGCAACACTATCACCGCTAAAAGCTGGCTGACCGAAGCCGCCAAACGAATGCTGATGAACAACCTTGACCCTGAAGTCGCCGAGCACCCGCAAGCGCTGGTAGTTTATGGTGGTATAGGCAGGGCAGCCCGTAACTGGCAATGCTTTGACAAAATTGTCGACGTGCTGGACCGGCTGGAAGATGATCAGACATTGTTAATTCAGAGCGGCAAGCCGGTCGGAGTTTTTCCGACGCACCCGGATGCTCCGCGGGTGCTGATTGCAAATTCAAACCTGGTTCCTGCCTGGGCTAACTGGCAGCATTTTAACGAGCTGGACCGCAAAGGTCTGATGATGTACGGCCAAATGACCGCCGGCTCCTGGATTTACATTGGCACTCAGGGCATTGTTCAGGGTACCTACGAAACCTTCGTCGCTATCGCCAGGCAACATTTTAATGGTAATGCCAGCGGTAAATGGGTTCTGACCGGTGGTCTCGGTGGCATGGGCGGAGCACAGCCCCTTGCCGCAACAATGGCAGGATTCAGCATGATTGCCTGCGAAGTAGATGAAAGCCGCATCGATTTCCGTTTAAAAACCGGTTATGTCGACAAGAAAGCCCGCTCTCTGGATGAAGCTTTGTCAGCAATCAAACAGGCAGCAGCCGAAAACACTGCAATCTCCGTTGGCCTGCTGGGCAATGCTGCAGATATTTTTGCCGAACTGGTTGCACGGGGTATTACGCCGGATGTCGTAACAGATCAGACATCCGCTCATGATCCACTGAACGGTTACCTGCCACAAGGCTGGACACTGCAGCAGGCTGCAGAACGCCGCAAGCAGGATGAACAAACCGTAGTTAACGCAGCAAAAGCCTCTATGGCCGTGCAGGTTCAGGCTATTCTGACCATGCAGCAACGGGGTGCAGTGGCAACAGATTACGGTAATAATATTCGCCAAATGGCGCAGGATATGGGTGTTACCAATGCATTCGATTACCCGGGCTTTGTACCGGCTTATATCCGCCCTTTATTTTGTGAAGGTATAGGACCATTCCGCTGGGTTGCGTTATCCGGCGATCCTGAAGATATTTATAAAACCGACCAGAAAGTGAAAGAACTTATCCCCGACAACCCGCATCTGCATAACTGGCTGGATATGGCACGGCAGAAAATTCATTTTCAGGGCCTGCCTGCAAGGATTTGCTGGATTGGCCTGAAAGACCGTGCCCGGATTGCGCTGGCATTTAATGAGATGGTTAAAAACGGTGATGTTTCAGCGCCAATTGTGATTGGTCGTGATCATCTTGATTCAGGCTCTGTTGCCAGCCCCAACCGTGAAACAGAATCCATGATGGACGGCTCTGATGCAGTGTCTGACTGGCCATTGCTTAATGCCATGCTGAATACAGCCGGAGGTGCCAGCTGGGTATCATTGCATCATGGTGGAGGTGTAGGTATGGGGTACAGCCAGCATGCCGGAGTCGTCATTGTGGCAGATGGAACTGAAGCTGCAGCCAGACGCCTTGGCCGGGTATTGTGGAACGACCCGGGAACCGGTGTTATGCGCCATGCCGATGCGGGCTATCCGATTGCTAAAGATTGTGCTGTTGCGCAGGGGTTAGACCTGCCAATGATTACGGAGTAACAGATGACTACCACTTTAAATCTTGTGCCAGGCAAGCTGACTCTGGCTCAATTACGGCAGGTCCATCAAGGGCCTGTATCATTGACTCTTGATAAGTCTGCCATACCGGTAATTGAAAAATCTGCGGCAACCGTTGCCGAAATTCTGCGTCAGAACCGGGTTGTTTATGGTATTAACACCGGCTTTGGTCTGTTAGCAAATACCCGTATCAAAACTGATGAACTGGAATTACTGCAACGCTCAATTGTGCTGTCGCATGCCGCTGGCTACGGTAACCTGATGAACGACAGCACAGTACGGCTGATGATGGTCCTGAAAATTAACTCGCTGGCCAGAGGCTTTTCAGGAATCAGACTGACTGTCATCGACGCACTTATCGCTTTAGTAAATGCAGGCGTCTACCCCTGTATTCCTGAAAAAGGCTCTGTTGGCGCCTCGGGAGACCTGGCACCGCTGGCACATATGGTATTACCCTTACTCGGTGAAGGTGAAGTCAGTTATCAGGGACAGCTCTATGATGCACATGAAGGCCTGGCATTGGCAGGGCTCACCCCGCTGACACTGGCAGCCAAAGAAGGTCTGGCACTGCTTAATGGCACTCAGGCATCAACCGCTTTAGCGCTGGAAGGATTATTCCGGACAGAAGATCTGTTTGCTGCCGGTAGTGTGATTGGTTCATTAAGTGTAGAAGCAGCTCTTGGCAGCCGCACACCATTTGATGCCCGCATTCATCTGGCCCGTGGCCAGCAGGGACAGATAGATTCCGCTGCTATCTACCGCGACTTACTGACCGCAGATTCAGAAGTCGGCCAGTCGCATCATGACTGTGAAAAAGTACAGGATCCGTACAGCTTACGCTGCCAGCCACAGGTTATGGGAGCCTGCTTAACGCAAATCCGCCATGCTGCAGCCGTGCTGGAAACAGAAGCTAACGGCGTAACCGATAACCCGTTGGTGTTCGCTGACGATAACGATATTTTATCCGGTGGTAATTTTCACGCAGAGCCGGTGGCAATGGCAGCTGATAATCTGGCGCTGGCAATAGCCGAGATCGGCGCCCTGTCAGAACGCAGAATGGCACTGTTAATTGACTCCTCGCTTAGTAAACTGCCTGCATTTCTGGTTAATAACGGCGGAGTAAACAGCGGTTTTATGATTGCACAGGTAACAGCTGCTGCACTGGCATCAGAAAATAAAACCCTGGCTCACCCGGCTTCAGTCGACAGCCTGCCAACATCTGCCAACCAGGAAGATCATGTCTCTATGGCAACCTTTGCTGCACGCCGGTTAGCAGACATGGCAGAAAATTCTACTGGCGTGCTGGCTGTAGAATATCTGGCTGCCGTACAAGGGCTGGATTTCCGGGCGCCCCTGAAAACCAGCCATAAACTGGAACAGGCCAGAGCTATCTTACGGCAGCAAGTAGCATTTTATGATAAAGATCGCTATTTCGGACCTGATATCGAAAAAAGCGCAGATATCCTTCGAAACCGCCAGTTAAATACTCTGTTACCGGCAGGAATGCTTTGTAGTTTCTAAATAACGCTGGCAGCAACCTGAGCAGGATTGCTGCCGGTATTTCGTCGCAAATACTCTGTCACTGGCTGGACCAGTAAGTTAATCTTTGTTAAGTTCGCTTTCCATAATATATGGTTAAACATGCAGCCAATGTTCAGGAAATAGCGACATGATGACGTTAAAAGTAGCGCATAAAGTTGTAATTGGCTTTGGCTTTATTGCTGTATTGCTACTGCTTTCCAGCATTTCTGCCCTGCTGAGTTTTCATACTGTCACAGACTCCAGCAACAGGGTAAACCAACTGGCAGTGCCGGCACAGCAACAGAGTAATGCCTCGCAAATCCAGCTTCTGAAACTGGCAAAATTATCGGCCCTTGGCTATACAGCAGAATCATCTGACGAACTTACACACTATCAGCAACAATTTCACGCCGATAACCAGCTGTTCAATCAGCAACTGCAAAACTTCAGTAACCTTACCCGCACGGAACCCGTGCTACAGCAACTGCTAACCATCGCAACAGAATACTATCGCCAGTACGCCAGCGCGGTAGAACAGATGTTCAGTGCCAGAATTGCCGCCCGTCAATATCAACAACAAGCACAGGAAGAGCTGTCACTGCTGGAGCAATTAATTGACGATGCCGGAGCAACGCTGCTCGACCTGTCTTATACAGAACTACCACAACGTAGCCAGATGGAACTGATTTCAGGAGCAGCCAGCAGAATTGATGGCCAGTTACTG
>CAZXTH010000074.1:0-11772 GCA_964643585.1 uncultured Pseudoalteromonadaceae bacterium | reverse complement strand
GACAGAACAAAAAGGTATTACATTATCAGCCCCTGATGCCTGCCCACGTTATCTCGGACGGATTATCCGCAATGTTAACCCGCAGGCTGTCAGCCCGTTATGGCTGGTTGAAAGATTACGCCGTAGTGGTATCCGCAGTATTGACCCGGTTGTTGATGTGACCAACTATGTGCTGCTTGAGCTGGGGCATCCTCTGCACGCCTTCGATCTGGAAAAAATTGAAGGTGATATTGTTGTTCGTTATGCAACAGAAGGTGAAGCTCTGGTATTGCTGGATGAGAGTGAAATAAAACTGCACAGTAATACTCTGGTTATTGCTGATCAACAGAAAGCATTAGCAATGGCAGGTATTTTTGGTGGTTTGCACAGTGGTGTAACAACAGCAAGCCAGCATATTTTCCTTGAAAGCGCATTCTTTGCTCCTGCGGCAATTGCCGGAAAAGCCCGCCAGTATGGTTTACATACTGATGCATCGCACCGTTATGAGCGTGGAGTTGATCCGCAGTTGCAACATCAGGCAATTGAGCGGGCTACGCAGTTGCTGCTGGACATTGTTGGTGGTGAGGCAGGGCCTGTTACAGAAGCTGTTTCAGAAGCTCATCTGTCTGTACGTGCTCAGATTATCCTGACAGCGGCAAAGTTAAAACGTATTCTGGGGATTGAGATCCCATGCGAACAAGTTAGTGCTATCTTTAAACGTCTGGGGTTAGGTGTTACTGAAACCTCAGATGGCTGGACAGTGAATGTACCTGGTTATCGTTTTGATCTGGCCATTGCAGAAGATTTGATTGAAGAAGTTGCACGGGTCTATGGTTATAACAATATTCCTGATGTTGCGCCGGTTGCGGCATTGAAAATGCGCAACTTCCGCGAAGCGGAAATCAGTGTGCAGTCGATGAAGCAGTTACTGGCAAACCGGGGTTATCAGGAAGCTATCACTTATAGTTTTGTTGATCCAAAGGTACAGCAGGTATTGTTCCCGCAACAGCAGGCTCTGGTGCTGCCAAACCCGATTTCTGCCGATATGTCTGCGATGAGACTGAATCTTTGGCCTGGCCTGTTACAGGCTGTGCAATACAACCAGAATCGCCAGCAGCAAAGAATTCGTCTGTTTGAATATGGTCTGAAATTTATTCCTGATGTAGCTGCTGAAGGTGGCGTTCGCCAGACTGAGGTGCTTGGTGGGGTTATTATCGGGCCCGTTAGTTCTGAGCACTGGAGTATTGAAAGCCGTGCCGCTGACTTCTACGATATAAAAGGCGATGTGGAAGCTTTGCTTGCGCTTAGCTCGGCAGAAGAGGGTTTCCGCTTCGAAGTTGCTGAACATAGTGCTTTGCACCCCGGCCAGACTGCGGCAATTTACCGTGGTGAGCAACTGGTTGGTTATGCTGGTTTACTGCATCCGGAAGCGGAGCGTAAGCTGGGCATCAAAGGTAAAGCTCTGGTGTTTGAGCTGGAGTTACAGGCACTTGGACAGCGTGAAATTATTGAAGCTCGCGAGCTATCCAGATTCCCGGCGAACCGCCGTGATCTGGCAGTAGTAGTAAAATCAGATGTGCGTTTTGCTGATATTATTGCTACTATTAAAAAAGTTGGCGGAAATCAATTAGTTGACCTAAAATTGTTCGATGTGTATACCGGTACTGGCGTAGCTGACGGCTATAAGTCTCTGGCTATTGCCCTTACCTTGCAGGATAGAGCGCGTACTCTTGAGGATAAAGATATCCAGGGTGTGGTAAATCAGGTAGTTAACGCGCTTAGTAATGAGTTCGACGCAACGTTGAGGGATTGATAATGGCGCTTACCAAAGCCGATTTAGCAGAACGTCTGTTTACCAAGTTCGGAGTGAGTAAACGGGATGCAAAGCTGTTAGTTGAAGCATTTTTTGAAGAAATACGTTCAGCCCTGGAATCAGGCGAACAGATAAAGTTATCCGGTTTTGGTAACTTTGATTTAAGAGTTAAAAATCAGCGGCCAGGCCGTAATCCTAAAACGGGCGAAGATATTCCTATTTCTGCACGTTGTGTGGTGACTTTCCGCCCGGGGCAGAAGCTGAAATCAAGAGTCGAGCTGGGTACCAGTAAAAAATAGTACTCTGAGTTCGCTTAGTTAGTAAGAACGGTAGCAGCCTGAAAACAGGCCCTGCCGTTTTTTTTATCTGAAAAACTGCTCTTGAGAGAATGAGATAATGACAACTGCTTATAATCTGGTATGGCTACGGCATGATTTGCGCTGTTACGATAATGCAGCGTTGCACGCCGCTGTCAGTGATGCAAAAGCCCGGCTTTGTGGTGTTATCGCTTTGTTTATTGCGACACCAGATAGCTGGCAACTGCATCATATGGCTCCTATCCGACAAGATTTACTCCGGCGCAGGGTATATCAATTAGAAGCAGAACTGGCTGAGCTGAATATTCCTTTGGTAATGGTTGAAGGTTCTGATTATCAGCAAGTATCTGAAGTTTTCCGGCAACTGGCTGACTCAGGCATGCGGCATCTATTTGCCCAGACAGAATATGAACTGCGGGAACTGCAGCGTGATCAGGCGGTAACAGCATTACTGGATGCTAAAGGTATTAAAAGCAGTTGGTTTGATTATCAGTGTCTTATTCCTCCTGGTCAGATTCGTAATCAGCAGGGTGATATTTATAAGGTATTCACGCCCTTTAAAAAACGCTGGCTGCAACAGTTTGCAGAGCAAGGTGCAGCTTGCCTGCCAAGGCTGGCAATGCCAGAAATGCCCGTGCTGACACTGCCTGTATTTTCGCGGATGAAGCCGGGGGACGGCAGCTCTGCCAACTGGCCTGTAGCTGAACAACAGGTATTACAGCGCTTGCGGCAGTTTTGTCAGCAACGAGTTGCAGATTATCGCGCACTGCGGGATTTACCCGCTATAGATGGCACATCGTGTTTATCACCTTATCTGGCCATAGGTGTATTGTCTGTACGGCAATGTATCAGCAGGTTGCAATATGAAATGGCTGGGCAACTATGGCTACAGGAGAGCGGGGCAGCAGTATGGTTGTCAGAGCTGATTTGGCGAGACTTTTATAAGCATATTCTGGTGGCATATCCCCAACTGATTAAACATCAGCCGTTTCAACCAGAGACTGCTGCTATCCGTTGGAGTAATAACCCGCGATTATTTGAAGCCTGGTGTGAGGGCAAAACGGGTTATCCGATTGTTGATGCAGCTATGCGGCAACTGAACGAAACAGGCTGGATGCATAATCGTTTGCGCATGATTACTGCAGGCTTTCTGGTTAAGGATTTGCATATAGACTGGCGCTGGGGTGAGCAATATTTTATGTCGCGCCTTATTGATGGTGATTTTGCTGCCAATAATGGTGGTTGGCAATGGGCTGCATCGACGGGTACTGATGCCGTACCTTATTTCAGGGTGTTTAACCCGGTAACCCAAAGCCAGAAATTTGACCCACAGGGCGATTTTATTCGCCGGTTTGTACCTGAGCTAAGCAGTCTGGGTGAAGATAAGATCCATTGGCCACACCCTGATGCGGCAGCTACCGGTTATCCTTCACCGGTAGTTGAGCATAAAGCTGCCAGAGAGCTGATTTTGCAGTTATTTAAAGACGCCCGTTTACAGGCAGAAGCGCTGAACAGGCTGTAAATCACAATAGTGTGATACCTTCATCGGTGATGGTGATGCGTTGTTCTTTATACAACGCTCCTATCGCTTGTTTAAAGGCTTTTTTGCTGACTCCAAAGTACTGATAAATTAGCTCTGGCGGGCTTTTGTCTGATAACGCCAGCTTGCCCTCGTTCTGTTGCAGTCTATGAATAATCTTTTCGGTCAGGTCTCTGGCTTGCTGGTGTGTTGCTGCATTCAGTCTTAAATCCAGTTTGCCATCGTCTCTGATTTTTGTAATGGTAGCCTGTAATTTTTCACCGCGGCGAAGTGGTCGGAAAACTTCGTTTTTGTAAAGCATACCCCAGTGCTGATGATTAACCACAGCTTTATAGCCAAGGTCTGTCTGTTCGCTGACAATGATGTTAACTTTATCGCCAGTATTATAAGTAGCAGGCTTTTTATGCAGATGCCGGTCCAGTTTGGTAGAGCCTACAATCCGGTTGCTGGAATCAACATAGCAATAGACCAGATAGCTCTGGCCTTCCTTCAATGGCAGTTGTTGCTCGCTGAAGGGGACCAGCAAGTCTTTTTTGAGACCCCAGTTAACAAAAGCACCAATGCGGGTAACTGCGGCAACACGTAACAGAGCAACCTGACCAACCATCACGGCTGGTTTTTCTGTGGTGGCAATAAGTTGGTCTTCTGAATCCAGATACAGAAAAACATCAAGCGACTGACCAACTTCCAGACCAGCCGGAGCTGCATTATTGGGTAGCAGGATTTCACCCCAGCTCAGGCCATCAAGATAAAAACCAAATTTTACCTGCTTTTTAACTTTCAGGTTGTTCAGCGTTCCAAGTGCAATCATCAGCATGTCCAGGTTAAAACCACTGACAGAGCTGAGTATTAGCTAACGGCAGTGGGATTTAAAAGAGCGGTATTGTAACGGTTTTTAACTATGGTTGCTGGAATAATTTACCTGTGCAGCTACTGCTGATTGTGGTTGTGCTGCGGAAAATTTCTGCCAGATTTTCTCATGGAAAAAATAAGCAACGCTGTTTACTGCTGGTTCTATCACTGCCACCAGACCACCCAGCATAAAGCTACCGGTGATCAGGTAAGTGACTACAAATGCAATGGAAAAATGCATAACTGCGAAGGTAATTGTTTTCAGCATAGCTGGCTCCTGATAAATACAGATAGTGTCAGCTTAGCGGAATTAAAGAGCCAGAAAAGTGAATAAAACTGGTCGGGTAAATCGGTTTTTGCGATGGATAGGTGAAAAATGCTAAGGCAGGCCGTTTCGCAGCGGCCTGCGGGTCTTAGCTTAATTGTTGTTTTCTGTTGGTGTTTCAATCCGTTTCAGAGCATCGGTCAGCATTGGCAGATCCAGCCTTTCATCAAGTGGTAACAGTGTGCCGGCTGACCATACACCAAAACTGCCGTCCGGGCGCAGTATCACCATTTTGTCTTTTCTGAAACTGATTAACTGTTGCTGGCTGATATTCAGTTTCGGTAATACGCTTGGCTGTAGCAGGTTGTCTCCGAGCCAGCGATGTTCAGCAGAACAGCCTGCCTGAGCCAGCAGAGTAGGTAACCAATCCAGATGCTGGCTGATATGATGCTGATTTTGCTGTTGCAGGCGAGGCCAGCGGATCCAGACATCAGCAGGTGCCAGGCTGAACTGGGCATGATGGTTATTCAGCTGAATAATCGCAATTTGCGGATACTGCTGATATTCCTGCCAGCGTAGTTCCGGGGCTTTATCAAATACAATAGCGTACTGGCTCAGAGCTGTATTTTCTGTCAGCCAGCCTAATTGCGGCGGGAACTCTGCCTGGCGACGCACGATGCTTACCAGATTATCCGGCAGTTGCTTAAGCCATGCAGGAGGAGCTGCCAGCAGTTGCGCTGATTGCTGAGTATTCATAAATTGCCCGTAAAGCAGGTTTAGCAAAGCTTCGCTACTGTTGGCCGGAGCAAAATGCTGTTCCATCTGCCGGAAGCGCTGTTGCTGAACCCATTCGCGTTGCTGAGGTGTTAGCAAACCGGTAACCAGTAACAGGGTTGGTGAAGATGCCTGGCCAGCAATACAGTGCAGACTTTTCTGTGGTGAAATAGTGTCTGGAACAGCAAGACGTTCGAGTTGTTTTTCTGCGCGTTCAGCTAAGTCAACTAACTGGTAACGGGCAAGAAATGTTTTGGCTGTTGCCGGATAAGATAATGGCAGTACATTATCCTGTTTGGTCAAATCCCATTTCAGGTTGGCATCTGCATAGATATGCAACAAGTGACTCAGCATAAAACTGCCGGTAAACAGGATAAATAAAGGTTTACCGGCTCCGGATTGCTTCAGCCGTTCTACTTTTTTCCAGCAGAAATTACTCAGTGTCAGTTCAATGCTTAGTAGAATGGCTGCAACAGCTATAACGATCAGAATAAAGTTACGCAGGTTTGTGACAACCTGTTGCCTTAGCAAATCAATTGCCTGTTCGGCAGAAGCACTACCTATATGGTAACCAAGGTTAGCATAGACATAGGCATCAAAAATCAGTACAACCAGTGCAATTGTAGCCAGTGTCGCCGCAACTCCCCGGACATGGCGTTGGTACGGAAAAACCAGTGATATCGGAAAGATAGTAAGAATAAAAAACAGAAAGCACAGAAAAGCAGTATGGCCTATCCAGTTCAGCAGCAGATAGCTCCAGCCCATAAAGGTTTGAGGTGATGGCTCTGCCAGCCAGTAAACCGCAGTTACTGCCAAAGCCAGCAGAATATTAAAACAGCTGAACCAGTGGCCCCAGTTCAGCAGGCGGTTAACTTTTTTGACCAGAGAAAGATTATTTTCCAGCACCATAGGCGATCAGTTTTTGCCTGAAACTATAGTATCAGCCAGCGCCTGGCTGAAATGCTGTACTACGGATGGGCGCTGTGTCTGAGGTACGTTACTGTTGATAATATGACTGACAGCATTGCCCAGACACATCAGGCTAAGCTCTGTATTTGCTCCGTTGTTTTGTAACTGCTCCAGCAGTTTATTTACCAGATTTTCAATTTGTGCAGTGGAATACTTTGATACAATAGGCATGGTAATACTCGAAGCTTATTCGTACTGATTGGTAAGATAGTAACAGAATTCAGAAAAAACAGGAAAAATTATGTCGGTAGACGTATTGCATCTGGCTATTAATTACATAGACACAGATGAACATGGCGCACCTGTAGCCCGTTTGCGGTCAGCGCTGGTTAGTACAGATGCAGCAGTTAACCATTTACTGGAACAATTGCATCTTGCTTATAACGGTAAGCCGGCCAAGGGGTATGGTGCTTTCAGTGCGGAAAAACCCCAACAAGTTGCGGAGCAACTTGGCCTCTGGCAACAGCAGCAAGCTGACTTCATGGCGTTATCTACTGTGGCAACTGAAGCGCTTGTTGCTCAGTTACAACAACATGAGTTGCCTGAAACCGGTTATCTGATGATTTGCCATTATCGCTATCTGGCAACGGAATATGTGCTGTTTTGCCTGCTGGGCAGTAAAGACCACTTTATGCTGACCGCTGATATGGAACTTGCAACATCCCGTCATCTGGATATTGCCAGAATGCAGTTGGCAGCAAGAATTGATCTGAGTGAATATCAGTTACAGTCACAGGATAAGTACATCAGTTTTATCCGGGGGCGTGCCGGCCGTAAAATTGCTGACTTTTTTCTGGATTTTCTTGGTTGTGAAGAAAGTACCGATGCCAGAGAAAACAGTAAAGTCGTTCTGGCCTCTGTTGAAGAATATATTTCTGCTGCAGAGTTTGATGCAGCAGAAAAGAATGATGCCCGCAAACAGGTATTCAGCTATTGTGAAGAACGGGCTAAAGCTGGCCAGGATGTGGTGTTGTCAGAATTGTCAGCTGTCATTGACCAGCAGCAGGAAAATGGCTTCCTGCAATATTGTGCTGACCAGCAACTGGACGTTGCAGAACAGTTTCCGGTAGAAGTAAAAGAGCTGAAAAAGCTGATTAAATTCAGCGGGCAGGGGGCTGGTGTATCAGTCAGCTTTGATCAGCAACTGCTGGGTGAACGGGTACAGTACGATGCTATCAATGATGTGCTGATGATTAAAGGAACACCACCTAACCTGCGTGATCAGTTGCAGCGTTTTATTCAGGGGTATTCTTCTTTTGATGCGTCTCGTCGGGAGACGTCTTAGTTACTGTAGGTTCTTCGTCATCGTCCCATTTGGCATAGGGCTTTTTCGGTTTTGGCAGCTTCATGTTGGCTGAATGTCTTATCAGCATGATGTTGCCGATAATCAGCCCTAAAGCCAGCAGTAGTCCGATAATCAATGGCCAGTTCATATCTTTTCCTCACAGGTATTTGTGATAAATCGCCGGTAGATTTCCGGTAAATATTGCAACACTTCCTGTTGCCCTGCAATGGGGTGTTGCTCTAAGCAGTTTTGCAGCTCTGAGAGTGTTAATTCTGCAGCAAATTGCTGCGATAGGGGCCGGTAGCTGAGATGCCAGGGTTCTGCTGCTACACCGCCCTGATAGTGCTGGTATGGCAAGTAAAACCCAAAATCTGCGGCATGATATTGCAGCCACTGACTCATAAGATAAAACGGACCACTTTCGCTGTATTCGCCGGGTTGTAATTGAGGCTGATAGGCTTCGTTTACAGAGGCTACATCGTATAAATCCAGTTCTGTTCCCCAATGATGGCGGCTGGCACCAGGCAATGCCGAATACAGCAGTATAGCCTCAAGCTTCTGATAACCATGCAGGTTATTCATATCACAAGGCTGCTGCTGTAAATTATAGACTGGCCTTGTACCTTCGTATTTTGCTTGCCAGATTGAAGCCTGCCGCTCAAAAGAGCGGAAAGCCGATACTATTTTCAGTGTTATGCCTGAGTCTGCTGCTGCATGCTGCAGTGCCAGCCAGGCTGTAACCATATCAGTGTGGATCAGGAAACCGTCTGGCAGTTGTTGTAAATGATCGGTGCAAAGCCCGGTCAGCTGCGATTGTGGAATCACCCTGATACCTTAACGGAAATTGACAGTTTGTTTAAAACAGCCTGATACATTTCAGTTAGTTTTTCCAGATCACTGACAGACACTTCTTCATTTACTTTATGGATAGTGGCATTACAAGGCCCCAGTTCAGCAACTTGCGCTCCGGTTGGCGCAATAAAGCGACCATCAGATGTTCCTCCGGTTGTCTCAAGGCGTGGAGCAAACCCTTGTACTTCAGTGACTGCCGCCACCATGGCATCAATCAGGCTCCCATGATCGGTCAGAAAGGGCAAACCGTTAAGTACCCAGTCAAGCTGGTAGTTTAGCCCGTGTTTATTGAGAACAGCTATAACGTGCTGTTGTAGCTGTTCTGCAGTGACCTCTGTGCTGTAACGGAAGTTAAACATAACCTGCATTGTGCCGGGAATCACATTAGAGGCGCCGGTTCCCGCGTGAATATTGGCAATCTGAAAACTGGTGGCAGGAAAAAAGTCGTTACCTTTGTCCCACTCAGTTGCTGCCAGTTCGGCCAGTGCCGGAGCTGCTTTATGTACCGGGTTATCTGCCAGATGAGGGTAGGCTACATGGCCCTGAATGCCTTTTACGGTGAGGTGCCCTGTAAGAGAACCACGACGGCCGTTTTTTATAATATCGCCAGCGATAGCGGTGCTGGAAGGTTCGCCCACTATACACCAGCTTATTTTTTCCTGACGGGCTTCAAGCGTTTCTATAACCCTTTTAGTACCATTAATAAAAGGGCCTTCTTCATCACTGGTAATCAGAAATGCAATATCAAACCCGGGGTCTGGGTTGGTTGCCAAAAACCGTTCTGTAGCAACAATCATGGCAGCAAGGCTACCTTTCATATCTGCAGCACCGCGGCCATAAAGCGTATCGCCATGAATAACCGGTTCAAAAGGTGGAGTCAGCCATTGCTCAATGGGCCCGGTTGGCACAACATCGGTGTGTCCGGCGAAGCAAAATACCTTTTTACCAGTACCAAGTCGCGCCCACATATTAAGAGTGTCTTCAAACAACATACTCTCAATGTTAAAACCTATAGCAGATAAACGCTCAGCCATCAGTTGCTGGCAACCTGCATCCTCCGGTGTCACTGATGGACGGCGGATCAAATCCATTGCCAGGGAAATTACTGCACTTTCACTCATGAATTGGTTCCAAACAGAGACTGATACTGTTTTTCAGAAAAGCCAAGATAGTATTCACCGTCTTTTTCCAGCAATGGGCGTTTAATCATTGCGGGGTGCTGTAGCATCAACGCCAATGCTTTTTGCTCTGTCAGATCTTGTCTGTCTGCTTCAGGCAAACCACGGAAAGTGGTTCCGCGGGTGTTCAGTAATTGCTGCCAGCCGCATGATGCAGAGAATTCCTGTAGTTGTTCTGCAGTAAGGCCATCTGTGCGGTAGTCAATAAACAGATAGTCTGTCTGATGCTGCTCCAGCCATTTGCGGGCTTTCTTTATCGTGTCGCAGTTTTTAATGCCGTAAAGTCTGATCATAATATTGTTTGGTCTGTTTTCTGGTTAAGTTCTAGTGAGTATAAAATATCCTGCCCAGCCAGTACCTTACGCTGTCTGCAATGCGCTGTATGCAGACGGGAAAAAGGTTCGGGCATAACAATAGCGTATAACTGGCCTTGTTGCCGGAAGCGTTGTAAATCAAGCTGCATTACCTGTTGTTGGGCTTTCACTTCTGCCGGAGTTTCTACATAGCTGATAATGCCGGCACCATGCAGAGTGGTGATTTCCGGCGGTAATTCCAGTTGCAGAGTGAAACCGGAATGATGTCGAAAGCTGAGGCGGCGGCCATTATTTAAGCGCCGGCTGAACAGGCAGTTAAACGGAGCGGTGATGATACCATGCTCGAGCCGGATACAGACGGCCAGAGGTAAAATACCATTGTGATATAACGGTTCCGGATGTTCAGACAACGGCAGTACCTGCCCGGTGACGGGGCTTTTCAGCAGAATAGTATCTGCTGTACGGGGGAGTTGTTCTGTCCAGTGCAGCATGGGTTTTGTCTGGTATTGTTGGAACGTCTGATACTACCGGAAAGCACTGTAATGATAAAGTACTGTTGTGCTGCTGTGCTATTTGTAACCGGCAGCTGTTTTTCAGACTTAGCAAAACGCCATCTGTAAATTTCAATCCACTATAAAATGACATTTTGATGTCTTTATGATGAATTTTGATAGAAATGACTGTTTTCCTGCCTCAAATAACTTGACCAACCCGGCTGAGCATGATTTTTCGTTACTAATGTTGTCCACAGATTTTGTGGATAACTTTGTGTGTAAGGTGGGGAGGTGTTTGTATGGTTATATTTTGTATAGATTTTTAATTTGGCACATTTTTTGTTTCTTTGTTTATAAAGCAAAAGCTATATCAGTGATAGTAAAATAACAGTTTATCTGTCGTATCCGGGAGATGTTTGTTATTAATATCATCTAATCATTGGTTAAACTGCTTTTTTTCGGAACTTTTGTTAACAATTGGCGTTTTTTTGTCCTCGGGGTGTATCCAGGGGGACTGTATAAATGAAAGGTAAACTCTGCCCGTTTATGCTATGGTTGACTGAGTTGTGCTGTGTAGCGGGAGAATACAGATGCGCTTCAGACTTTATAATACGTTACGCTCTGGCAGAGATTACAGCCGGGTATGGCCTTCTCAGCCGGAACTTAACAGTCTTTTCCCGGAAAACCGGATTATCCGTCTGACATCAATGGGATTCCGTTATCTGCCATTACTGGCTGTCTTGACAGCGATGTTGCAATATCGTCTGTTAGGCGCTGATTTTCTGCCGCAAATTCTGGCAATGATGCTGTTTCTGATTAGTTTGCCTTTTCAGGGGTGGTACTGGCTGGGTGTTCGAGCCAATACACCTTTACCTCCCGGGCTTGCATCCTGGTATCAGGATATACGCACCAGCATGCAAACACAGGGGTTGGAAGTTGCACCGGCAAAGCAGCCAAATTGCTATCTTGATTTAGCACAGTTGCTTAAGCAGGCTTATCAGCAACTTGATAAAGCTTTTTTTCGTCAATGGTTTTGACGCCAATAGCTCTGAAAATAAAACGGCTATGTTTAACATAGCCGTTATTGTTCTCAGGTTTAAATTACCTGTTTAAGCCGGAATACGAAAAACTGACCACACC
>CAZXTH010000073.1:10358-11778 GCA_964643585.1 uncultured Pseudoalteromonadaceae bacterium | reverse complement strand
GAATCACAGCAATATAATGCTGCCGTAATCGAACTTAAATCAGCAATTCAGCAAGCTCCCGACAATCCGGATTACCGCCTTGCTCTGGGCATGGTCTATTTGCAACAAGGGGACAACCTCTCTGCAGAAAAAGAGCTGGAACGGGCACGGCGTAATGGTATTGAAGAACAACGGGTGGCGCTGCCACTGATTCAGGCAGCTTTCCGTGCAGGCCAATACCCGGAAATCCTGTCGCAATACAGCAAAGTACCTGCCGGATTGAATGAAGCTGAAGCGGATTATATCCGCTTGTATCAGGCTATGGCTGAGCTGGAGCTGGGTGCTCCGGACAACGCCAGTGATATTTTTGAGCAACTGGTTCGCTCTGAAAAACCGGATGTTGCAACATTTGCCCAAAGTAATCTGCTGATTCCAGTTGCCGAACATCAGGCAGCGCTTGCCTTACTGGAAAACACCAGCAAAGACAGCCCAATCTATCAGGAAGTATTAATGCTACGTGGCAGTCTGCAACTGGCGACTAATGCTTTTGCTCAGGCAGCAGACAGCTTTGCCAGTTTGCTGGAGGCCCAGCCCCGTAACTTCAGAGCCAGATTACTGGCATCACAGGCGCTTATTCGTAATGGCCGTTTTGCCGATGCAGATAAACAACTGACAGTGGTACTTAAAGCACTGCCGGAACAAGCTTATGCAAACTATCTGAAATCACTGGTTGAGTTTGAAAACCAGAATTACACCAAAGCCAAAGAGTTTGCCGATAAAGCCATCAATAATGGTTACCGTGCATCACAAGCCCGTATTATTGCCGGGATATCTGCCTGGAGGCTAGGGCTGGATACCCAAGCCATGCATAATCTGGCCGCAATAGAGCGTCAGCTTGATGCTTTCCCTCCTGCAAAGCGTTTGTATATTGCCCTGCAACTTAAAAGTGGCCAGGTCAGTGACGCCTCTTCCGCTCTGGGCAATATGGAGCTGACCGAACAGGATCTGCAACTGATTGCCACAGCCGCCACGGCGCTGGTACAGCAAGGTAGCAACAGTGCCGCTGCCGAACTGATTGCCCGTTACGACAATATTGATGGTAACGATATTGAATCATTAACCCGGCTTGGCGCCCTGAAACTCACCGTTCCAGGACAGGAAAAGTCAGGTATCGCGGATCTGGAGCAAGCACTGTTGCTTGACCCCAGCCAGCAACAAACCCGGCTTATTCTGGCCAGCAGTTATCTGAAAGCCGGTGAGTATGACAAAGTTACCGCCCTGGCAGATGAATGGCTGGCAGATCCGGAAACAGCAGTACTGGGTTATAACCTCAAAGCCTATACTGCCATGCTGCAACAGCAAACTACTGATGCCGAAAAATATCTGCAACAGGCATTAGCAGCAGATAAAACCAATCCCTTTACCAGACTGTTAATTGCAG
>CAZXTH010000073.1:0-10348 GCA_964643585.1 uncultured Pseudoalteromonadaceae bacterium | reverse complement strand
GCAACAACGCTTTCAGGAAGCTAAAACCGTACTGGACGCTCTGCTGGCGGAACACCCTCTTTACCTGCCAGCAATTGCACAATCTTTTGCCGTGCAGAATGCGCTCGGCGATACCTCCGGTATATTGCGCCATACACATAAACAGCTTGAAGCAAACCCGGAACATTACCAGCTGCGGATGGCTCTGGCAGGATATTATTACTCCCGCAAACAATATGCAGAAACGCTGCAACTGCTGAAAGACTCAGATACCAGCCAGCCATTACCGGTAAATCACTGGACCATGCTGATTGAATCTTACGAACAACAGCAACAATCTGCCGAAGCAGAGAAAGTTGCTGCTGCATGGTATCAACAAGGCAGCAATCGCCAGCTTTCTACCTATATCTATGCAAATTTTCTCAGCCGGCAGCAAAAATATAATGATGCCCTACGTATTCTGAATGAGCAGCTGAGAACAACGCCGGCCGATCTGCCAACCATTACTACCAAACTGATGGTGTTATCACAACAGCAGAAATACAAAGAAGCGCTCAGCACTCTGAACGCGCTACCAGCAGATTTGCAGCAACGAGCCGATTTGCGTTTTTTAAGAGCCAGAATAGAACTGTTGGATAATCAGCCGGAGAAGGCATTAACCAGTTTCCGGCAAAGTTATGATGTATCACCAACCGCAGACACTGCAGGGTTTATCGCTTCACTGCTGAAAAGCCAGAACAAAGCAAAAGATGCACTGGCATTTCTGGATAAGCATCTGGCCGCACATCAGGGCAGCACAGAGCTGAACCTGCTACGTTCAGAGCTTTTATTGCAACTGGATTCTGCCAAAGCTGAAGAATCACTACGCAGCATTGTACAGAGCAATCCGGACAATATCGTTGCGCTGAACAACCTGGCCTGGACACTGATGGAACAGAAAAAACTTCCTGAAGCCCTTAATTATGCCGAACAGGCAGTACGCCTTGCGCCGGAAAATCCGGATATTCTGGACACATACGGTAAAATTCTCAGCGTTTCCGGTAAACACCGGGAATCACTGACTGCTTTTGAAAAATCACTGCAGGTACGCCCTGATAATCTGGATGTACTGCTTAATTATGCCGAAGCACTGGCATTAAACAAAAATCACCAGCAAGCCAGGGAAGTGCTGCAAAAAATAAAAGCCACCGACCAGCAAACTGAGAAAAAAGTAAGTTATATCAGCGGACTGCTCGATAACTAACGACGGATTATCCATACGATCCAAGGAGAAGATCGATGTTTAATTATAATGACGCTTTTTCACGTAATATTGGCTGGGTTACGGAAGAAGAACAGCTGAAATTGAAAGGCAGTAAAGCCGCTATTGGTGGTTTAGGTGGTGTTGGCGGTTCGCACCTGATTGTACTGGCGCGCATGGGTATTGGTCGTTTTTCCATTTCAGATCTGGATGATTTTGATTACCCCAACTTTAACCGCCAGTACGGAGCAAGCTGCAGTACGGTGGGCAAACCTAAAGCCGCCGTAATGGAACAGGTAATCCGTGATATCAACCCGGAAGCCAGCATTACTAACTTTAATGAAGGCATTAATGATCAGAATCTGGATGAGTTTCTGAAAGGCGCTGATATCTATGTTGATAGCCTGGACATTTTTGCGGTGGACATCCGCCGTAAAGTGTTTGCCAGATGCTGGGAACTTGGGATACCTGCAATTACTGCGGCCCCTATGGGTATGGGCACCGCTATTCTGGTATTCGATCCAAACAGAAAAGGCAGTATGAGTTTTGAAGACTATTTCGGACTGGAAGGTTTGTCACTGGAAGACCAGGTCGTAAAATTTGTGATTGGTGTGTCCCCTTCAGTGCAACAACGTAAATATCTGGTGGCAAAAACATCGGTCAACTTCCTGAAGAAGAAAGTTCCGTCACTGATCACAGGTGTAGAGCTGGCAGCCGGGGTTTGCTGTACACATGTACTGAAGATTTTATTAAACCGCGGCCCCGTACCTGTTGCGCCACACGGCTTACATTTTGATGCTTACCGCAACCGCCTGCTGCATACGTGGCGGCCGTTTGGCCATAAAAACCCGATGCAGAAGTTTATGTTCTGGTATCTGAAAAGAATGCTGGCCAGTGACTGACCAGCATTTATCTTGCTTTAAAAGCCTGCAATCGCATGATGCTGATAGCATCCATCAGCTTAAGTGGACAGCATTATGCAATCGCAGGCTTTTGAGTAAAAGTGCCGCTATCCCCTTTCAAATTAAACAAATCCCTTTGTACCGATTCGAGTAATTTCTTGTACCCTGTACTCATGGTCTTATCAAGTGAACGGGCATCAATATAATAAGGCGCTCTTTTACCATGGAACTCTATAGGCTGCCCTACCTGTTGAAAATGAATCCCTACAAATGCCAAGCTACGAGCCAGCCGGGGTTCCATCATTACAAAAACATTAACCCGATCAGTTTTCAGTGACATTGATGCCGCTGCCAGATAGAGACAAATAGCAATATACGGGAAGCATCTCAACTCCTGCTCAGAATAGGTTCTGGCATTGATAGCGCCGGTTGCAGCGCCTTCAAAGTTATCTACTGTTCTGCGCCTGAATTCAGCTGGCACTGCCAACCGGGAAATTTCACAAATAGTTCGCCGATCAAATTTATCCGGGTTAAGATCCGGATGCTCTATTGCCTGCCGACAGTATTTTTCGATTGGCAGCAAATCACCATCCTGTGCGGTATAAATCAGTCTGACCGTTCCGGCCAGACGGTCTGAGCTTAGGTGGCGGATAAAGCAATGCGTAGCTCGCAGATCAAACTCATCCTGCTCTTCATGATTTTCTTTAACATCCTCAAAATTCAGTTCTTCACAGTAAACATGATGTCGTAGTTTATAAACATCATGTTTAAGCTGCTCAGTTCTGGCGATTTCCGGGCGAAGAAAAGCAGAGAAATGCTGGGAGATATTTTTGGCTTCATTTGATGCCATAGAAGCCATAGCTTTTTTCACAACCCCTCCTATAACCGGGGTTTCCGATAATGATTTTAAGCTTTTCATAACTATCCTGTCATGACACCGGTGAAACCGGAGCCCTGTCCTTATTGTAGGGATTATGGAATAAAGGCTGGCTCAGAGCTGAAAACTTGTCAAGATCTTTAAATCAGAAATACCTGATGTATGAGCCATATCATTTCCCAATGTCAGCATTTTTTACACGACAGCTGTCACTATCTATTTTTTTATAACTAAATCATGAAGTTAAACTTTGGCACAGTTACTGCTTTATCTGACAGTGCAGAACCCACTCCAACAAGGAAGGAACACAAAATGTTAAAAAAACTACTTGCTGCAAGTTTATTGCTGGTAGGAACATTAAGCTTTAACAGCTATGCGGCAAAAATTTATATTGATACCGGAGCCAATTACGGTGCCAATCATCTGCCAAAAGCCAATGGCCCTACTACCACTGGCTGGCTGGAACAACTGACATTCACTTATAACTCTCAATCAGTGGTAACCGATACCAATGGTGACGGAGTTTTGTCTGCCGGTGATACCATCGTTGCTTCTCTGGGAATTAACTCTACAGGAAACAACAGCCTTTCAAATAACTTTTTCACCTCGTTGGTTCCTGGCCAGTTTGGTGGTAATGCTACCAGCCACAATGCGTTTAATAACGAATGGGGTCTGACTTTTGGTTCAACTAACCTGACCGGCACCTGGAATGGCAGCCAGTTCGTTTACAACAGCGGCACTATCGATATTTATATTTTCAGTGCAGCTAACCAGAGCAACCTGATTCACCTGTTCTCGCTGGAAATTCTGGCAGGAAGCAACAACCCTATCGGTCAGGGCCTGGAATTCAGCGGCTTTGTAACAAACTTTGGTACAGATACCTTTAATGGTGTTGCTGCCGGAGACGTGTTCTACACTGAAACAGCTCCTGGTTCAGGTGTTGGTATCAGCTTTGAACAATACAGCCTGCTGAACGACCCATTCGTTGTAAGGTTCTTCCTGGATACAAATACTGATTCAACAACTGCTGGCTGGCAGTCTGGTGGCTCAAATACCTTCGGTCTGTTTGATGGTACTACAGCTACTGTAGGCGGTCAGCATGACGGCTCACTGATATTTGATGTGCCAGAGCCTCTGTCCATCAGTATCCTTGGTGCAGGCCTGCTGATGCTGGCCGGTTTTGCCAGACGGAAAGTGGCATAACCCCAATATTTAAAAGGTTCTGTGTTATCCAACAGGTTATACAGCTAAGCTGTATAACCTGTTTTCATTTTAAGCATCCGTAAATGTAACAGGCATTCAATTAGTATGTATAATAGCTGAATTAAGGACTTCAGAAGGCAATGGAATTATGCTGACAAGAACCCTCACATTGTACTTGATCATTTGCTTAGCTATCGGTTTTTATACAACGTCTGCCACAGCTGCTTTACCAGCAGTTATTCAGGATATTAAACCCTCCGTTGTCGCTATAGGTATGTTTAACCCTACCGCCTCCCCTCGGGTCAGACTGGTTGGAACAGGTTTTGTCGTAACACCGGGCAACAGAATTGTTACTAATTATCATGTTGTCTCTGCATTACCTGATGAAAGCCGCAACGAAAAATATGTGGTACTTTCCGGCCATGGCAAATCTGTGGTCATGCATGATATCCAGCAACGCGATATTGCTCCACAGTATGATTTGGCAGTACTGAACATCAAGGCTGACTTACCGGCACTGAAATTAGCCAGCGGTGAGAAGCTGCTGGATGAAGGCTCCGATATTGCTTTTACCGGCTACCCTATTATGGCAATTCTGGGACTCTACCCGGCAACCCACAAAGGCATTATTGCCGCCATTACGCCCATCGCCATACCTGCGGATAATGCCAGAGATTTGAAAAGCCAGGCGGTACGTCAATTATCAGAGCCTTATATGGTGTATCAGTTGGATGCAACAGCTTACCCAGGCAATAGCGGTAGCCCGCTTTATAATATCAACACCGGTGAAGTGGTCGGGATTATCAATCAGGTATACATTAAATCCAGCCGGGAAGCCGTACTGAGCGACCCCAGTGGTATTACCTATGCGATACCGGTTCAGTTGCTGCAAACGCTGCTCAGCAAGCCTTAACAGCAATTCAACAGACCAGAATGGATATTATTTCTGAACTTGCCCTTGATCGGATTGGCTTTGCACTTGCTGCGATAGCTTATTTGCTATGCTTTTTTCTGGTATTGGTTACCCGCACTACAAATCTGCAGAAATCACTGTTGTTACTGTTTACTGCTACAACCATACTCTGGGCTGTTTTTTACAGCATCTCATCTTTACAACATTACCTGTCACCCGTTTCTGGGATTGTAGAAAATCTGCGCAGCACAACTCTGCTACTTTTTTTACTTGCGGCCTTCAGCCATCAGCAATTGCGTTTCAAAGCTTTTATGCGACAAAAAGCAACGATACTGATTGTCAGCGCAATGTTGCTTTGGGCTATCGTTTGCTTTAATCAGCTATTGAGTACCAATCTTTTGCTGACAGGGTACTTGTTGATTACAATTCTGCAGTTGGCTCTGCTGGAAGCCATTTATCGCCGGGCAGCAGATAGTCGCTGGCAATATAAGCCGATGATTACCGGACTGATGCTTTGCAGCCTGTTTGATTTTGTTTTGCTTGCTGAGTCAACGCTGTTCAGCCAGGTTGATGCCCAGCTATGGTCCGCCAGAGGTTTTGTCTATGCGGCAATGATGCCGTTACTGGTACTGTCAGTACGGCGTATTGAAGCCTGGGGCATTAATGTCTATATATCACGCGACATTGTGCTGCAAAGCTCATTTGTGCTCGGCTCTGGCCTGTATCTTTGCTTACTGGCCACTGCCGGTTTTTATATCCGTTATATTGGTGGTAACTGGTCAGATTTACTGCAAACCGCATTCATCGCTCTTGGTTTCGCTCTGCTGTTACTCTTATTACTCTCTGGAGCGGTCAGAAGAAACGCCAGAGTATTTATTGAAAAGCATTTCTTCGCCAACAAATACGATTACCGCCTTAAATGGCTGGAGCTTACAACTGCTCTGAAAAAAGTTGATCTGACCAAACCTGAACAATATCAGGCGGTATTACAGGCCTGGTTACAGGCAATTAATTACAGCAGAGGCTGCTTATTAAGGCTTAAACCCGATAGCAGCCTGTCAACACTGGCGCTTATCGAACGAAATGCTATTAACTCAAATGAACAGCATCTGCTTGAGCACTACATCCGGCAGTTTCGCGATAAACAGTGGATTATTGATTTATCAGATAAAACAGACCCTTTTGTACTGGAATACAAAGCGTTATCTGATATTGATGTGCAGCTAATTGTTCCGATACAGGCTGATGGCCAGCTATGGGGGTTATGCCTGATGAATGCTCCCGACGTTGACCGCCATGCACTGAACTGGGAGCTACGGGATTATCTGCATCTTGTTACAGAACAGATTGCCAGCTACCTGTTATTACTCGAAGCCAGTCAGACACTGTCTGAAAATGCCCAGTTTCTGGCATTCAGCCGGATGTCAGCCTTTGTAGTACATGATTTAAAAAATATTCATGCCCAGATTAGTCTGCTGCTGAAAAATGCAGAGAAACACCGCCATAATCCGGAATTTATAGATGACAGCTTCGCTACTATAGACGCTATGCAGATACGGCTGCAGAATATGCTGTCTCAGTTGATGAATAAGCGCAGTGACACCAGTAATACATCCACTTTCAGAGTTGCAGAAGTACTGCAGCAAGTCATTCAGCAACGCTGCTCGGCTCGCATGCCGGTCCCGCAGCTGAAAGTGATTAACAACGCTACCCTGCAGCTGGATAAAGAACGCTTTGCCAGTGTAGTATACCACCTGATAGATAATGCCCAGCACGCCACAGCCGATCATGGAATCGTCAGTGTCACCCTGGATTGCCAGCAACAAATGATGTTACTGAGCATAACGGATAACGGCTGTGGTATGTCTGAAGAGTTTATTGCTACCAGGTTGTTCAAACCTTTTGATTCTACAAAAGGTAATGCAGGCATGGGGATTGGAGCTTACGATGCGCTGCAGTTCTCTGAACAACACCTCGGCAAACTGGACGTGATAAGTCAGCCGGACAAAGGAACAACGTTTACCATGCAGCTGCCGTCGTATTGAAAGCATGGTATCTTTAACACTCTGGCAGGTTGCCGGAGTGGATGTTTACAAAGGAATGTAATATGAACACGATTCTGGTAATAGAAGACGATGCTGGGATTCAGAAACAGCTGAAGTGGAGCTTATCAGACTACGAGCTGGTGTTTGCAGAAGATCGCCAGAGCGCTCTGACCCAGCTTCGGCGTTACGAACCAGCAGTTGTCACATTGGATCTTGGGCTACCGCCCGACCCTGCCAATGCTTCTGAAGGTTTAGCCTGTCTTACTGAAATTCTGACCCTGCAGCCAGCCTGTAAAGTCATTGTACTGACAGGCAATACAGATAAAGAACACGCCTTACAGGCAATAGCGCTTGGTGCTTATGATTACTATCAGAAGCCTATTGATGCTGATGTCCTCAACATTATTCTGGCCAGAGCATTTAAACTCAGTCAGTTGGAAAATGAAAACCGGGCACTCAAATCCAGTAATATCTCTCAGCTGGATATTATTTGTAACAGCGAAGCGATATTAAAAGCCTGCCGTACTGTTGAAAAAATAGCGCCAACAGAAATTACTACACTGTTGTTTGGTGAGAGTGGTACAGGTAACGAAGTATTTGCCAGAGCTATTCATAAGCAAAGCCCCAGAGCCAATAAGCCCTTTGTCGCCATCAACTGTGCTTCTATACCTGATAACCTGCTGGAAAGCGAATTATTCGGCTATGAAAAAGGCGCATTTACCGGCGCCACCAAAACAACATTAGGCAAAATAGAATGTGCAAATGGCGGAACATTATTGCTGGATGAGATCGGCGATATGCCGCTGAGCCTGCAAGCTAAAATGCTGCGATTCCTGCAAGAAAGAGTTATAGAACGGGTTGGTGGCAGGCAAGAGATAGAAGTTAACGTAAGAGTGATATGTGCGACTCACCGCAACCTGGCAGAAATGGTTGCAGAACAAAACTTCCGTGAAGATTTATACTACAGAATCAGCGAAATCACACTCAGTATTCCACCTCTGCGCGAACGTGGACACGATATACTGATTATTGCTAAGGCCCTGCTGCAACGTTTTAATCAGGAATTCAAATCACAGGTTCATGGCTTTGCCGACAGTGCTGTAGAAGCCATGTTGTCTTACCCCTGGCCAGGCAATATCAGAGAGCTACAGAACAAGCTAAAATCGGCTGTTATTCTGGCAGACAGCAAACTGATATCTGCCGAAGATCTGGCATTACCATCGGATGGTAACCATAAAACAGATACACTGCGTAAGGTCAGAGAACAGGCGGAAACGCAGGCAATACGCCATGCTTACAACATTGCCAACGGTAATCTGTCCAAGACTGCAGATTTACTCGGCATCACCCGCCCTACTCTGTATTCCTTAATTGATAAATACCGTTTACACGACCTGCGCAGTATTGAATCAGAGATATAAAAAAACCCGCTTTCGCGGGTTTTTTATTAGAGGTTAATGCCTCTGTGCTTCGCTTTTTCTTTGATGTAAGACTCCCAGCTTCCTACCTGACGGGCAGTAGAAGGGTCTTTCTTAGCATTCTGTAAAGCGGCATAAGCTTCTCTATATTTCCTCTGGTAGAAGTAGGCTTCAACCAGACTCATATAGATACGGCCAGCATCTTTGCTATCCAGCTTCAGAGAGCTGTCAAATGCTTTGACTGCATCATCGTAACGCTGAACAGAAAGGTAAGCGCCACCTTGTCTGCGATAAGCATCAGCTTCATTGGTCTGCTTAGCTAATTCACCAAAGTATTCTGCTGCTTTCACAAACTCACGTGCCGCCTGATAGTTGGACGCAATGAAAGTCAGGTTATTCTTATCACGCTTAATCAAACCTGATTTTACATGTTTCTCCATCAGGGATGCAGCATAATAAGGAATACTGTTGTTAGCGTACATCTGAGCAAGCATTCTGACTTCAGAATCTTTTTCCAGATACCCCATGGAATAAGCCATCTGCAACACAGCCAGCGACTTAGAATAGTCTTCTGTCAGTGTATAGAAGTTACCCAGGTAAACCCAGAATTGCTTGTTCTCAGGGAACAGCTGCACCATAGTTTCAACATGGGCAACCAGTTCTTTGTAACGCTTCAGCTCATATAAAGCAGCCATTTTCAGCTGGTAAGGGCCTTCAACCGGCTTATCAGCAAAACGGATAGCATCATCAGCAGCTGGTACAACTTTATCGTACTGGTCAGCAATATAGTAAGCATTCGCTATACGCATATAAACGTCAGCGCTTTGCTCACCAGTAAAGCGAAGCCAGTCTTCATAAGCTTTTACAGCGTCAGCTGTATTACGCGCCTGAAGATTTAAATCTCCAAGTAACCGTAATGCAGCTGCCTGGTCTGTAAAGCTCAGAATATCCGGAGCTGTAGCCAGTTTAAGATAGCGGATTGCCTGCCCTTCATCTTTGGTAGCATACAGGTTACCAATGAAGCGGTTCAGTGATGCCATATCAAAGTCGTTATTAGATTTTGCATCTGATAACAGTTTGATTGCCTCATCAACCTTTTCTTCATTGAACAGCTCATAAGCCTGAACCAGTACACGACCGACACGCTCACCAACAACCTGTGTGCGACGGGCTTTACGCTCTTCAATTTTTTGCTTATCCGGCTGTACTGCTGCAAGTACCGGGACTGATACCGTAGTAACAGCGCCCAGTGTTGCAACAACAACCAGAGTAGAGGTCAGTTTTGTAAACTTTTTCACATTAACCTCCGGCCATATCAAGAGTAAAGTCCAGCTGTACCTGCTGACCAGTCTGTTTTACAGGCTTACCGTCAACAATTTTCGGAGTGTATTTCCAACGGCGTAAAGCACGGATAGCTTCACGGTCAAACACTCGTCTTGGCTCAGCTTCGATAACTTCAACTTCGTCTACGCTACCATCTTCCATAATGCTAAAGCGCAACCGTACCCAGCCTTGTAAACCATCACGGGCTGCCTGTACAGGGTAACGCGGCTCGATACGAACGATCGGCGTCGCGTCACCATCACGCAGTAACATACCAGACGGGTCGCCTAAACCAGTCCCCTGAGTACCCAACTCTAAACCAGGCATATTGAAACCAATAGCACCAGCTGATGAGTTAACCTGCTCAGGCTCCGGCTGAGCCACTTTCGGTGGCTGAGACGGCGGCGGCGGCGGCAGCGGCGGTGGTGGCGGCCGTGTCTGTGCTTTT